>NZ_JARJMS020000089.1:0-29085 GCF_029335995.1 Thermosynechococcus sp. Uc | reverse complement strand
GCTTGGGATGGACAGAAGCCCAAGGCCGTGCCTGTTTACTCGAACGCTATGGCAAGCGATCGCGCCAGCAACTGACCGATGAAGAACTCTTGGATTTTCTCCACTTTTTGCAGCGCCAACCCAGTGGCGGTGAGCCGTCGTGTTAGGTCACAAATTGCAAGAAAAATTTATATTCTGACGGAAACTTAAAGAAAAGCTATAGATTTTCACATTAGCCGTGATCCCCCCCTTAGCTTCTTTACCATAAAGGAGTTGTTGCTGTCGAGGAAAAATCTGTGCTGGGTCCTTTTGACCCTAGGCAGCGATCCCAGTGCCCGTCGTCAGTGGATTTTTCGCCTCGTTCTGCTGATGAGGTCTTTACCCTCTTTTTGATGGCGGTAGGCAGTGCCACACGGGTAATGGATACCGGTTTAGCCTGTCCCGACTGGCCACTGTGCTTCGGCACGTTGGTGCCGCAAATGGATTTGCAGATCTTTCTAGAGTGGTTTCACCGTCTGCTGGCCACTAGTTTAGGCCTGATGGCGATCGCCTTTGCAGGACTGAGCGTGGCTTGGCGGCAAGGGTTGTTTCCTTGGGTACCCTACGCTGCTGGGGCGGCACTGTGCCTTGTGATTTTGCAGGGGATTCTCGGCGGACTGACGGTGACTGAGTTGCTGCGCTTTGAAATTGTCACCGCTCACCTTGGTACAGGCTTGTTCTTCTTTTGCCTTTTAACAGCAATCACCTTGGCTTGGCTCCCTTTAGGGGTATGGGTAGTGCCCGTTGGTTGCGGATTGTTGCACTGATTGCCGCTATAGGTGTCTATGGCCAAAGTTTGTTGGGCGGCTTGGTGTCTTCGCAGTGGGCGGTTCATCAGTGCCTCTATGGCGATCGCCTGTGTGGGGTGCTCAATAGCCATCTAATAAGCGTTGTCCCGGCCACCCTGAGCGTCCTTAGTGTTGTGATTGTGGCGTGGCGCAGTCCAGCCTTGGCTCCCCTGTTGCGGCAACTGAGTTTCTTGCTCCTGCCGCTGGTGGGTCTGCAAGTGGCCTTGGGGTGGAGCACTTTACAACTAAAGCTACAAGTCCCAGCACTCACCGTTGCCCATCAAATGATTGGCGCCACCCTCTTGGGGTTGCTGGTTGCCATTTCCACATTGGCGTGGCGCGATTGCTGAAAGCCCGCTTTGCGATCGCCAACCCGCTTCCCTGAAGCATAAGTTTTGAACAATCTTGAGGCTCGCATGACATTCCTAGCCAGACTTTCCTCCTCAACAGGAGATCTTTCAACAAAACTACTAGACTATGTCCAACTCACCAAACCTCGCTTAATTCTCCTCTTTTTAATTACGACTGCGGCAGCCATGGAAGTCGCAAGCCAAGGTCGGGTGGCTCCCCAACTGCTCCTGATGACCCTTGTCAGTGGTGCCTGTGCGGCGGCAGCAGCTCATACGATCAACTGTCTTTATGACCGCGACATTGATGCCATCATGGAACGAACGCGCCATCGACCTTTGCCGGCAGGTCGAGTTGCCCCTTGGGAAGCCGTGTTTCTGGCCGTGCTCTTGGCAACAACGGCCTTTAGTCTTTTGGCAGTGTTTGCCAATCTTCTAAGTGCCTGCCTTGCCATGGTGGGAATTGCAGTTTATGTGGGGGTTTATACCCACTGGCTGAAGCGCTCGTCGCCGCAAAATATCGTCATTGGCGGTGTTCCCCCTCTAGTGGGCTGGGCAGCAGTAACAGGAGAACTGAGTTGGGCAGCTTGGGTGCTGTTTGCCATTATCTTTATCTGGACGCCGCCCCATTTTTGGCCGTTGGCAATGCTGATTCAAGAGGACTATACTCGGGTGCAAGTGCCGATGTTGCCCGTTGTCGATAGCGATCGCGTAACGGCACAGCAAATTTTCCGCTACACCTTGGCGCTGATACCCACCAGCTTGTTGTTGGTTTACCCCTGCAGTGTTGTGGGTTTTAGATCTATGGTGGGGTAGCGATTGCCCTTGGCAGTTGGTTTATTTACCGTGCATGGCAGTTAACCCAAGCCCCAGAGGACAAAGAACGGGCACGCAGTCTCTTTAAGTTCTCGATTCTCTATATGATGCTGTTGTGTGCCGCCATGGTGGGCGATCGCATCTTGTTGTCTTAGTTATCTGAAAGTCTCAATGCCCTTGCTTGCCTCTTGAGCTAAACTTGCGCCAACTGTTGCAACCATTCAATTAAAATTGGGTTCACCAACTCTGGGCGATCGTCATGGGGACAGTGACCCGTATTCGGTAACCGTTCAATGCGAATTGGTAGCCGATCTTGATGGGCTTCAAAGTGCTTTACCCCTGAAATCGGAGTCCAAGGATCCACCTCCCCCCAGAGCACGAGAATCGGCACTTGGATTTCTGGAAGCAACTCCACAATTTTCGGTCCAGGCGGTGCTGAAATTACGCGGGCAAAAACTTCCTTGGCACCGGCATCCATAGCGGGTCGGTGCAGCAGTTCTACCAATTCATCAGTAATGGCCTCGGGATTGGCATAGACTTGGGTCAGGGTTTGACGAATGCGCTCGGGTTGCCGAATCTGATTAAAAATAAAATGGCCAATGACGGGAGAGGCTACCAAAGCGCGAAAGAAGACCGTAAAGAGACTCTGTGCCCAGTTCAATTCGTTGGGGCGGTGGTTCAGTCCCCCTGCACAGTTGAGGACACTGACCGCACGGCAGGTGTGGCCATAGCGAGCGGCCATCATCAGGCACAGCAGACCGCCAATGGAATTCCCCACCCAAACCACCGGTTCATCAATATGGGCTTGCCAAAAGTCGGCCAAAAGTTCTGCCCATAAATCCAAGCTGTAGGTTAAATCCGGCTTTGCCGAAGCACCAAACCCAAGCAAATCAAGGGCATAGACACGGTAACCGGCGGCGGTGAGGGCAGGTATATTTTTGCGCCAATGACCAATCGAGGCCCCAAAACCATGCACTAAAACGACGGGAGCACCACTGCCATTGACACTGTAGCAGATGCGATGGCCGCGCCACATCCAGTCTGCGGTGGCTGAGAGCGTGGAGGTCATTCTGCCCATTCCCTCATGCAATATGTATTACTTTTAAGATAGCGATCTTTACGTTTCGTAACAATTTTATGACCACTGCACTGATCACGGGGGCAACAGGGGGATTAGGGCAAGCCTTTGCCCAAGCGTTGGCCGATCGCCGGCATAACCTCATCCTTACGGGTCGTTCCCTCGACGCCCTAGAGGCGCTTAAGGCCCGCCTCAGCCAACAGGTACCGGTCGTGTGTATCCCCCAAGACTTGAGTGAACCCGGTGCTGCTGTCCAGCTCTATGGGCAAATTCAATCCTTGGGGCTAAGCGTAGATCTGCTGATCAATAATGCCGGCTTTGGTGATTACGGCGCTTTCGGAGATCGCGATCGCCAGCAACTCACGGCTATGCTCCAAGTCAATGTCACGGCGCTAGTGGAACTCACCCATCTGGTGCTCCAAGAAATGTGCCCGCGGCGTCAGGGCACCATCATTAACGTTAGCTCAATTGCGGCTTTTCAGCCTCTGCCCTATCTTGCCGTCTATGCAGCCAGCAAAGCCTTTGTCCGCCACTTTAGCGAAGCACTCTGGGCAGAAGTCAAACCCCTAGGAATTCGTGTACTGGCCGTATGCCCTGGCCCTACGGCTACCCAATTCTTTGCCCGCGCCGACATGCTGCGCAATCCCGCTCTCATTGCCCGCCAAGATACCCCCGAACAGGTGGTTGCCGAGACGCTGGCGGCGCTGAACACCGATGTAGCTACCGTCATTCCCGGACAGCCCGCCAACCGTTTTCTTGCCCTAGCGGGTCGGCTAGTCCCGCGTCAGTGGCTGGTGCAGCAGTTAGAACCCCGCTTCCGTCCCCCCACTCAATAGGAGCAAGCCTAAAAAGGAGCCACTGTTCCAGATGCCGTGGAGTACCATAGCGGCACCGAGGTTTTGCGATCGCCAGTAGATATAACTCAGCACCGTCCCCAGAACCGTCAGGGGCAACAGGTCGGCTAGGTTGAGGTGGGCGATCGCAAACAGCAGCCCCGTTAAACCCATGGCAATTCCCAAGGGCAGATAGGATTGCACTGAACGAAAGAAGAACCCCCGGAAGAGAATCTCCTCAAAGAAGGGAGCCATCACTGCCACCATGACGTAGAGCAGGGCAAACGTGGTGTAATCGCGGCTTTGCAAAATGATTTCTAGCAGCGGATTGCCGCCCCCTTGGTTTTTCAGCAGTGCTTGACTGATCAGTGAACCAACCACGACTAGCGGCAGTGCCGCCAAATAGCCACCAACACCCCAACGCAAGGCACCCCCTACTCCCCCCTGCCAGCGTAGCCAATCTGAAGGGCGCTTACCGAAGGAACGCAGAAAGTACCAGAGCCAGCCCAACCCCGCCACCGTCATCATGGTGTAAGTGAGCAAGGCATAGAGGGTTTGTGCCATAGCAGAGCGCAGCGGCAGCGCCATACCAATAAGGGAGCGCACTAAGGGCATGACCAGCAAACTAATGGCAAAAAAGAGAGCAAACCAGATCACCATGCCTTCCCAGAGGGTTTCCCAGCCCCAAGGCACTGGCGTTAGTGAAGCTATGGGCTGCTCCTGTCGGCGGCGTCGCAGATGTTGATAGATCCAGACAATCCAAAGAACAATGCCAATTAAACTTCCTAAAAGAGGGGTGGTACCAATGAGAGCAAGGCGATAGAAGGCTGCTTGGGCGCGCTTTTGTACTGCGGTGGCCAAGGCAGTAAGCGCATCGGGTCGCTGTTGCAGTTCATAAAGGCGTTCGAGGGCGCGATCGCGAAACCAACCTTGGAGAGCATTTTTAATCAATGTTTCAGCATCTGGCAGCAATTGGGGAGGATCTGCCCACAAACCCATCAGTACTTCTGCAGTACTGCGAGTGACCCCTTGCGCCTCGTTGATCAAGGGTTGCCATATCTCGAGGGCGCGATCCTGCTCGCCGACATCGGCATAGAGGAGTCCTAATTGGAGACGCAGCCGTTGGTTTTGGGGCGTGGGAGTGACCAGTACCTGTTCGTAAGCTTTAATCGCGCTTTGCACATTCCCCACAAGGCGATCGCGGGTAGCCGCATCCCCCAGTCCCTGCCATTCTCGGGCTTGCAGCGACACATTGATTTGCAAGAGGTTAATTTGTCCTTGGGTTTGGGGTTCTAAATAACTACCAAGCAGCGACGCTGTAATCAGGGCAGCTACCACAACACTGAGGGCAGCAAGCACCAACCGTTTGAGAGACATAGGGCAAAGCTGACAAAGGACTCCCCAAAACCTTAGCGGAAAGCGAGCTAGTAGATCAATCGAGCGGCTTTTATGGGATTTTTAGAGATAGAGCCACATCTAAATTTACTGTCATGAGTAACAATTCCTCCAAAGTATCCTTGGCAATTGCTTTCCTGTCTTTTGTATTACTTTTTTCTCTTCTATCCACGGCATTGATTCAAAAATACTTTGGCTTAATTGGTGTTTTGAGTTATGTTGGTATTGTTACATTGATTTTGTTGTTGCTGCTAAAACTCAGATCTCGAATTCTCTCTTTTATTTTTTAAGTGAACTGAATGCTTCCCTGTCATTGATCAGCACTGGAATTATTCTCTTGACATTATTTGTATCGCTACAGTTAGTTAAGCTGGCTACAGCAAACTACTACGTTCTTTCATGATCTGCTGTGCAGTGGTTCAGGCTCTGCCAAGGGTGTGTGGTGTTCTGCTGATGAGTCTTCTTAACCAGTATCGCTATGGCCTTCTGCTCCTTTTCTTTGCCCTTTGGGGGCTATGGCCGGTGTTCCTTGTACAACATTCTTCCAAGGGAGGCGCTCCCTCTCTGTAGCGGCGACTCTCCTAGAACTAGCCTCTCTATCGGATCCTTGCCTCAGTGTCCTCAAGTCGGTTAAATGGAGACTTGTTGCGTGGACATTGTTACTATGGGTATTGATCTGAGCCGTATTCCTGCCCAACCTAAGCCGGGCATTGTCAATGTGCTGGTGGAAATTGCTGGGGGCAGCCGCAATAAGTATGAGTTTGATAAGGAAATGAATGTTTTTGCCCTCGATCGCGTCCTCTATTCAGCAGTGACCTATCCCTATGACTATGGGTTTATTCCCAATACGTTGGCAGATGATGGCGATCCCCTCGACGGTTTAGTGATCATGGATGAGCCGACATTTCCGGGGTGTGTGATTCCTGCCCGCCCCATTGGCTTACTGGAGATGATTGACAGTGGCGATCGCGACGAGAAAATTCTCTGTGTGCCTGCCGATGATCCTCGCTATGCTGAAGTCAAATCCCTCAAGGACATTGCTCCCCACCGCCTTGAAGAAATTGCCGAGTTCTTCCGCACCTACAAAAATCTGCAAAAAAAAGTGACTGAAATTCTCGGCTGGCAGGATGTGGATGCAGTGCAACCCCTTGTGGAAAAATGCATTCAGGCCTACAAGGGTTAGTGCCTGACTAGCACACGCTCTAGAAAAAGGCGGGTTCGCTCCTGTTTTGGACGACGAAACAGTTCTTGGGGCGACCCTTCCTCAATAATTTGGCCATCGGCAAGAAAGACGACGCGGCAGGAGACTTCGCGGGCAAATTGCATTTCGTGGGTGACCACCACCATGGTCATTGCCTCTTGTGCCAGTTGTCGCATGACGGCTAAAACATCTCCCACCAGCTCGGGGTCTAGGGCGGAGGTAGGCTCGTCAAAAAGGAGAATCTCCGGCTGCATGGCCAAGGCACGGGCGATCGCCACCCGTTGTTGTTGTCCCCCGGAAAGTTGCCGAGGATAGGCATCCCGTTTGTCTAGCAAGCCCACTTTCGCCAATAAACTTTCAGCCATTTCGATAGCCACTCGGCGGGGGAGTTTGCGCACAAGGATGGGGGCTTCGATTATGTTTTGCAGAACAGTCATATGGGGAAAGAGGTTAAAGCTCTGAAAGACCATACCGACATCGCGGCGAATCAGCCGCAGTTGTTGTGGCGTTGGCACCGGTGGCAGGTAGTGGCCGAGAATGAAAATCTCTCCCGATTGGTACGTCTCCAATCCATTCAAGCAGCGAAGCAAGGTGCTTTTGCCAGAACCACTAGGGCCAATGAGGGCGACCACCTCTTGTTTAGCAACCGTGAAGTTAATGTCCTTGAGGACGTGGCGATCGCCAAAATATTTATTGAGGTGGCGTATTTGGATCACGATTTCTGGGGCTGCCCCACGTTGAGTCATCGCTACTTCCTAAAAACCGTTATGCTGACTAAACAGATTCTCTCCATCGCCAAGTGGTTAGGCTAGGGTTATCAATGAGAAGAAATGCTTCTCTTTGCTCCCCATGATACGGTGGGAGAACACAGTTCTATGATCGATCGCTAAACTTGAGAGTGCCGAAAAACCCATCCTGCAGCATCTGCTATGTCCACCCTTGTCATTGTTGAATCTCCGACAAAAGCCCGTACCATTCGCAAATTTTTGCCCCCGGACTATCGCGTTGAAGCCTCGATGGGTCATGTCCGTGATCTGCCCCGCAGCGCAGCTGATGTCCCCCCCGAACTCAAGGGGGAAGAATGGGCAACCCTAGGGGTAAATGTCGCTGCTGGCTTTGAACCGCTCTACATCGTACCTAAGGATAAGCAAAAAGTTGTCAAAGACCTGAAAACTGCCCTAACAACCGCTGACGAACTCCTGCTGGCAACCGATGAAGACCGCGAAGGTGAAAGTATTAGTTGGCACTTACTGCAACTATTGGAGCCAAAGGTGCCGGTGCGGCGGATGGTCTTCCATGAAATTACGGCAGAGGCGATCCAAGAAGCGCTGCGCAATTGCCGCGATGTCAATGAACAACTGGTGCGCGCCCAAGAGACGCGGCGCATCCTTGATCGCTTGGTGGGCTATACCCTGTCACCCCTGCTGTGGCGGAAAATTGCCCCCCACCTCTCAGCCGGACGAGTGCAGTCTGTAGCAGTGCGCCTATTGGTGCAACGGGAGCGGGAACGACTGGCCTTCCGTAAGGGGCAATTTTGGGATCTCAAAGCCACCTTGGATCAACGGGGCACGCTCTTTCCAGCTCGTTTAGTGAGTGTCGGCGGTCAACGCTTGGCCACGGGCAATGATTTTGATCCGGCCACAGGACAAGTGCGCAATCCCGAAGCGGTCTTGCTCTTGGATGAAGCGGCAGCCAATGCGCTGCGCGATCGCCTGCTAACAGAAACGTGGACGGTGACAGAGCAAGAGGAACGCCAACAGACGCGCAAACCTGCTCCGCCCTTCACTACCTCGACCCTACAACAGGAAGCCAACCGCAAACTCCACCTATCTGCTCAAGAGACAATGCGCATTGCCCAAAAACTCTATGAAGAGGGCTATATTACCTATATGCGCACTGACTCGGTGCATCTGTCGGAGCAGGCGATTGCCGCTGCTCGCAGTTGTGTGGAAGCAATGTACGGCAAAGCCTTTTTGTCGCCACAGCCGCGTCAGTACACCACAAAAACCAAGGGTGCCCAAGAGGCTCACGAAGCAATTCGTCCTGCCGGCAGCCAGTTTCGTATTCCTCAGGAAACGGGACTTAAGGATCGGGAACTGGAACTTTATGAACTGATTTGGAAGCGCACGGTAGCCTCGCAGATGGCCGATGCCCGCGTGACCCTGCTGACGGTCTCGATTACGGCTGGGGATGCCCTTTTTCGCGCCCACGGTAAACGCATTGATTTTGCGGGCTTTTTCCGTGCCTATGTGGAAGGATCAGATGATCCGGAGGCCGCCCTTGAAAGTCAAGAGGTTATTCTGCCGCCAATGCAGGTGGGGGATATTCTCCGCTGCCAAGCCCTCGAAAGCGTGGAGCACGAAACGCAGCCGCCGCCGCGCTACACAGAGGCCAGCCTTGTCAAAACCCTTGAACAAGCCGGCATTGGTCGCCCCAGTACCTACGCCACAATCATCAGCACAATTCAAGATCGCGAGTATGCTATTCGCCGCGGTAATGCCCTTGAACCCACGTTTACCGCCTTTGCCGTTACAGCGCTGCTGGAGAAATATTTTCCCGATTTAGTGGACATTAACTTCACAGCGCGAATGGAGCAAACCCTCGATGATATTTCCACGGGGGAGGTGCAGTGGCAGCCCTACCTTGCATCTTTCTACCTAGGTGAAAATGGTCTTGAGCAGCAGGTCAAAGAGCGGGAGCGCACGATTGAGGCTACGGAAGCACGAGCGATCGCGCTGCCGGAATTGAATGCGGAAGTAGTAGTGGGTCGCTTTGGGCCTTTTGTTGTCTATCAAAATGGCAATGGCAGGGAACCCATTAAGGCCTCTTTGCCCCAAGATGCCACCCCCGGTAGCCTGACCCGCGAACAGGTAGAGCAACTCATTCGCCAAAAACTAGAAGGTCCAGACAAGCTGGGGGTGCATCCTGAGACTGGGGAACCGGTCTTCTTGCTGACAGGGCGATTTGGTCCTTATGTGCAGTTGGGGGAAGCCACAGAGGCTAATCCAAAACCCAAACGCGCTTCTCTACCCAAGGGAGTGAGTCCCGATGAAGTCACCCTCGACTTAGCAATTACCCTCTTATCACTGCCTCGCACATTGGGCGTTCATCCCGAAACCGGTAAACTGATTCAAGCCAATCAAGGCCGCTTTGGCCCCTACATTGTCCATGACCCTGAGGGGGAAAAGGACTATCGTTCCCTCAAGGGGGAGGATGATGTCTATACGATTACACTGGAGCGGGCCTTAGAGCTACTGGCAACACCGAAACCCAGTCGTGGCCGTGCCCAGAAACAGGTGCTAGCGGTCTTGGGGAATCACCCAGAGGATGGGGAGCTAGTGCAGATTTTCGATGGTCCCTATGGTCCTTATATCAACCACGGTAAGGTGAATGCCTCACTGCCGGAGGGGGTGACGCCAGAGACAATGACGCTTGAGCAAGCACTGCCCCTGTTGGCGGAAAAGGCTCCAAAGAAAACCCGCCGCACTTCAACAGCCACCGCCCCCAAAACAAAATCAACAACAAAAAAGGCCACTGCCAAGACCGCCACTCAGACCACAAAAACCAGCCGTCGTAAGTCAACGCCAACCTAGATGAATTCCCCCTTTGCTGCTGAAACCCTCCTCTTTGAGCGATCGCGCCCCCGCCCAGAGGCGCTGCGCATTATCTACGGCTTTCCCAATACCTATAGCGTTGGCATGACTAGCTTGGGGTACCAACTGGTGTGGGCGCAACTGGCTAGCCGTACCGATGTGGCGGTGAGCCGTCTCTTTACGGATGTACAGGAGCCACTGCCGCAAGATCCGGAGTTGGTGGGGTTTTCCTTCTCGTGGGAGTTGGACTACGGCAATCTGTTGGCGCTCTTAGAGCAGTTGGGCATTCCGATTTGGCAGCGCGATCGCCAAGAGACCCACCCCCTTGTCTTTGGTGGCGGTTCTGTCCTGACGGCCAATCCTGAACCCTTTGCGGATTTCTTTGATGTCATTTTGCTGGGGGATGCGGAACCGCTCCTAGAGCCGTTTTTGAACACTATGGCACAGGTGCGCACTGCCCCGCGATCGCAACAATTGGAAGCCCTTGCCCAATTGCCCGGCCTCTATGTCCCCAGTCTCTATGCGGTCAGTTATGCCAGTGCCACCGGCTCCATTCAGGCAATTGAACCGCTAAAGTCCACAGTACCCACCACGGTGGTCAAACAAGTGCATCGCGGCCGGAGCCTTGCTGTCTCGACAGTGGTCACCCCCTTTACTGCTTGGGAAAAAATCTACATGGTGGAGGTGGTGCGCAGTTGTCCAGAGCTATGTCGCTTTTGTTTGGCTAGCTATTTGACGTTGCCCTTTCGCACACCGAGCTTAGAAACACTGATTCCCGCCATTGAGCAGGGGCTAGCGGTCACCGATCGCCTAGGACTTTTAGGTGCCTCCATTACCCAGCATCCCGAATTTCCCGCCTTAATGGAGCATTTACGTCAGCCGCAGTTTGACCATGTGCGGGTGAGTTTAGCCTCTGTGCGCACCAATACGGTCACTGAATCCCTTGCCCAACTCTTGAGTCAACGGGGCAGTCACTCACTGACAATCGCTATTGAAACAGGATCTGAACGCCTACGCCAAGTGATCAACAAAAAGCTTGAGACCGATGAGATTCTTGCTGCCGCCAGCTGTGCCCAAGCCGGTGGTCTCAAGGGGCTAAAGTTCTATGGCATGGTGGGACTGCCCACAGAGACCGATGCCGATGTCGAAGCCACGGTGGATCTCTTTCGCCAATTGAAAAAAACAGCGCCGCGACTGCGACTCACCCTTGGCTGTAGTACCTTTGTGCCCAAAGCCCATACCCCCTTTCAGTGGTGGGGCGTCCAACCTGTGGCCGAAAAACGCCTCAAGTACCTGAAAAAAGAGTTGGCCAAATTGAGGGTAGAGTTTCGTCCTGAATCCTATAATGACTCGCTGATTCAAGCTCTGATTTCGCGGGGCGATCGCCGGCTAGCTCCCCTATTAGAGCGGGTTCGCCACTATGGTACTTCCCTCGGCAGTTATCACCGTGCTTTTAAGGAGCTGCAAGGACAGTTGCCGGACTTTGAAGCCTACGTCACTGCCCATTGGCCAGCGGAGACTATCTTACCTTGGCAGCATCTCCAAAGTGGCCTGCCAAGCCAAACCCTGCAAAATCATCTCAAGCGGGCAATGGCGATCGCCTAGGCTGGTCTGCGCCGATACAACCACTCCAAGAGAACGGCACGACATTGCAAGCACTCTAACTGGGCAAGAAGCCGTGAGATGTCCGCACTCTCTAGCCGAAACTTGCCCCCCACTTTGGGGATCTTCGCCCTTGGCGTGAGTTCGGCAACAAAGCCCCACACTCTTTGATTAGAGAAAGCACTATTGATCAGCCAAGGCTGCTCACTGATGGGGATGATTGCCTGAATTGCCTCAGGGGTAATCCCCAATTCCCGTGTCAAAATTTGCGGCACGCTTGCGATCGGGTCTTGATCTGCGCCTACTCTGCCACCGGGAAAATCCACCGTGGCTCGCCGAACTCCCACCCGAAAGGTTGGCGGTAAACAGATTAAATCGTTTCCTTGCAGCGGCAAGACAATCGCGGAGTCCGCCTTTTCCACCCGCCAATATTCTAGAGTTTCACCCGCATCCGTCAGCCACTTCTCGGCAATTACCGTTAGCCATTTCGATTGAATGCGTACCAATTCATCGAGCGATCGCCAGTTCATAGATATCAATCAAACAAAAATTAAGATAAAAAAAGAGGCCGACCCCTGGGGAGTCAGCCAGCAGATTACTTGGGAACGCGCGCTAGACCGTACAAAGCAATTGGCAACAGGATTAGCTATGCACCACAAGCTTGACGTTAGCGTTCTGAAGGCCAGGGCGCTTCACCTCAGCCAAGGTTTTGTTGATGGCATATTTTTGATTGATCGAGTTAATTAGCTCGGTTTGGTTGTGTTTTTTGGCCACACCCCAAAGATCAGCAATCAGATCAAAAGTGCCATCAGCATTGCGAGACCAGCCCAGATCGTACTCGCCGTCAAGAACAGCGACGATGTCCGCGCGAACACGTTGGCCGTTGTAGCCACGCACATCGGCATTGGTTTTCACCGCAATGCCCAAATCGCGCAGAGAGGCTTTCAAGATTTCAGCATCGGTAATTTTCGTACGCAGGGTGCTGAAGTGAGACATGTGGATTTCCTCCAGATTGAGACTAAAACATTGGACTGAATGAACCACAATTTATGGCGAACCAAACCCCTGTGGTCGGGTCTTTCTCCCATCTGCTTAGGGCAGACAGAAGGAAGCTTGTCAGAACTCCAGTCGCTGGTATTCAGCCACTGAAGCAGCCGCCGGACGCGCTCGTTGGCGTGCCCAATCGCGGAGTGCCGTGACCTGCTCTTGCATTGTCTTGGAAAGGGGTTGAGTGGCACGGCTGGCGGCAATAATGTCTAACTGGGTAAACTCACGCCCTTGAGCAAAGGCTTCGTACATGGCGGCAATGATGGCCTGTTCAATCTCGGCACCGGAAAAGCCATCACAGATATTGGCGAGTTGCTCTAGGTCAAAGCGATCAATCTCACGGCGGCGTTTGGCCAGGTGAATGCGAAAAATTTCCTTGCGCTCCTCCGCATTGGGCAAATCCACAAAGAAAATTTCATCAAAACGGCCTTTGCGCAAGAATTCACCGGGGAGCCGTTCGACGCGATTGGCCGTCGCCAAGACAAAGACGGGAGACTTTTTCTCCTGCATCCAAGTCAGAAAGGAGCCAAAGATGCGGCTGGAGGTACCGCCGTCAGAGTCTGAGGAACCTGCACCACCGGCAAAGGCCTTGTCCATTTCATCAATAAAGAGAATGGCAGGGGAAATGGATTCCGCTGTTTTCAGGGCATTGCGCAGGTTGGCTTCGGAGCGCCCCACCATCGACCCGTCATAGACTCGCCCCATATCCAAGCGCAGTAGTGGGAGACCCCAAAGGCGAGAGGTGGTTTTGGCAATGAGGGACTTCCCACAGCCGGGCACGCCCAAAATGAGCATCCCCTTGGGTTGCGGTAAGCCGTATTCCCGCGCTTTTTCACTAAAGGCATTGGCACGTTGCCGCAGCCAAATTTTAAGTTCCTCTAAACCGCCCACAGAATCAATGGTTTCATCCACTTCCATGTATTCCAGGATGCCGTTGCGACGGATGAGCTGTTTTTTCTCGGAAAGGATGATGTCCACCTCGGCTTCGGTGAGGCGACCTGCTGTGACTTTGGCTTTGCGAAAGACTTTTTCGGCTTCATCCCGCGTCAGGCCAAGGGTGGCTTTCACCAGTTTTTCGCGGGCCTCGGGAGTGAGGCGGTGACTGCGGGGGTCTAGTTGCTCCCCTAGGACTTGATCCAGTTCGTTGATACTTGGCAAGGGATAGTCAACAACAACAATTTCTTTTTCCAGTTCGACGGGAATCCGCTGCGCCGCTTCGGGGGACATGAGAATAATGGTTTTGTGGCTGCTCTTGAAGCTGGCGATCGCGTCCCGCAGGGAACGAGTCACAGGAGGGGAATCAATGAAGGGGTGCAAGTCTTTAAAGACGTAAATACCCGGTTCCCTTTGGTGCACAACCCATTGAATGGCGGCCTCCGGTGAGACAGTGTTGTGGTGACTGTTGTTGCGGGGATGACCATACTCAACCATGCCGTGGGTCACTGTCCAAATGTAGAGCTTGCGGGGAGACCGTCCTTGAGACCCGATTTGACTTTGGGCAATCCTAGCGATCGCCTGTTCCGCCCGCTCTTCTTCAGAGGTCAGGAGGTAGATCAATGGATATTGCGCTTGGATTAGGATACTCAACTCTTCTTGCACAGCCATCACCTCCTTTTTTCAAGGTTGACCCGACAGCCCCGCCGCTGGCTTAGCGGGCAGACACCAGCTCAACGGAGAGCGAGGGAACACTGAGGCTATCATCGTCAATTACCGTGGGCTGATTGACCAAGGCCGTTAGCTCATCCCCCCGTAGGACAAGGGCACTGGCACACTCTGGGCAGTGATAAACTCGATGTACATTGCCATGCTTTTGCTCTGCATATCGCGCCAAGACTTCTGGATGAGCCAGCAGAAATTCAATGGCACGTTCGGCAAGGGTGGACATCGTTTCCTGCTCGACTACAGCGGCAATTTTTAGCTGGCGGTGCACATCGGGGGACAGATACAACGTAACCTTTTGCTTATCTTCCATAGGGGTTAGAGACGTACCTAGGTATGTGTGCCAGTGTAGTGAGCCACTCCAAGGGGTGTCAAGGCAAAATGCTGTCAAAACGGCAAAATCGTAATATTTAGTTACATTAAGCCCCTCTTGCTTAAAACTCAGTTACAAGAGTGAGGGTGCTGTCCCCAACTGGGTAGCGATCGCCAAGCGCACGCCATTGACAAAATCCCAACCCGATTGGGCTTTGCGGCCACTCAACTGCACCTGACTGAGCAGCAGACGACCCTTGCCCGTTTGTACCACAGGCCCCCATCCCTTAATTAACTGCACCACAGTACCGGGAGCGGAGGAGGTCTCAGGTTCACAGACCAACGACTGGAGGGGTTCTGGTAATTCTGGGCTAACTTCAGGGACTAACGGCCACGTTTGTAGCAGTTTCAAAGGGGTGTCTTGCCATTGAGTATAGGCATGGGGATAAAAAGCGCGCACTTGGTTGTGGAGGGCTAAAGCAGATCGTCGCCAATCAATGGCATAGTCGCTTTTTTGAATGAGCGGCGCGTAGGTGGCCTCAGTCTCATTTTGGGGTTCCGGTTGTAGCTGCGGCAGTTGCTGCAAAGTTTCCAGCAGCAGATTAGCACCAATTTGACTGAGGGCAGCACTGAGGGTAGCAGCCGTATCCCCTAAATGAATGGGTACTTTTTGCTTCAGGAGCATTGGGCCTGTGTCCATACCGGCATCCATGAGCATCGTTGTCACGCCGGTTTCCCGTTCGCCGTGGTAGAGTGCCCACTGAATCGGAGCCGCACCGCGATACTTGGGCAGCAGTGAGCCGTGAATGTTGATGCAGCCGTAACGGGGAATCTCAAGGATAGGCGGGGGCAGAATTTGACCGTAGGCCACTACGACAAAGACATCGGCAGCCAGCGATCGCAAGACCTCAGGCAGTGTTAAATCCCGACGCAGGCGTTGTGGTTGCCAAACGGGCAGCCCGTGATCGAGGGCAAAGGCCTTGACCGGGGAAGGCGATAATTGGCTACCTCGTCCCCGCCGCCGATCAGGCTGGGTGACAACCCCCAAGACTTGATGAGCCTCTGTTTCCAGCAGCCGCTGTAGCGGCGGCAGGGCAAACTCTGGTGTGCCAAAATAGACAATTTTCAACCGCTGCCCACTCCCTGCAAAACATCAACTGCCAGTTTAGAGATCTTCAGGGGCTTCTTCCTCAGGAGGGATAGCGGTTTCTCCAACATCACCGCTGCCGTTGAGGTCTTCTTCTGTTGCCTGGGAGCCACCACTAACCACGGTCAAATCCACCTGCTGACGATAGGAGTCCACATTTTTAATCAGCACCTCAACGCGATCGCCCAAGCGGTAACGCAATCGGTTGCGCCGGCCCGTCAAGGTTTGAGCAAGGGCGCGGTAGTCATACCAGTCATCTTTGAGGGAACTGACGTGAACTAAGCCCTCAACATTAAAATCAATTAGTTCGACAAAGAAGCCATAGGACTGTACCCCCGTAATAATACCGGGACGCACTTCACCGATGCAGGCTTGGACTTGACGCACCCGTTGCAGACCCACCAGATCTTTCCAAGCCGTGTAGGTTTGCCGCTCCCGCTCTTGGAGGTGGGGAACCAACTCGTTGAGGAGGGTATCAACCTCGCGCTGGATATCGGTGGTAAAAACCGTCCAGTTGACTTGCTCTAAACAGCTGGAGTCACCGAGATTAACGCGCTCTTTGGCTCGTGGACTGCGGCGATCGCGCCCCTCCGTCAAAAGGAGGTGCAAAATACGCTGATTGACAATGTCGGTGTAGCGTTGCAAAGGGGAGCAGAAGTGGCCATAGCCTTCCCCTGTGGCCAAGCTAAAGTGGGGCAGTGGTACGCTGGCATCAGTGGCGGGTTTAAGTTTATCCAGTAAGAGTTCTTGCAACAGCGGTGCCAAATCTGCGGTGGCCAACTGTGCCATAAAGCGCTGACAGTCGCGAGGGGTAACTTGGGTGGGATTGTCGAGACTCAAGGGCAAGTTCAGATTTTGGCAGAGCTTGAGAAAATCCTGCACTGCGTAGAGTTCGGGCAATGGCTGGGTGCGGTAAAGGGCAGGCACCCCCAACTTCCTCAGATGACGGGCGATTAATTCATTGGCAAGAATGACTAAACTTGTCCAAGGGGTAACCCGTGGTAGGGAAATAGCGGCTGCTAGACCTTCATCAGCATAGGTAAGGCTCAAAGCATCCGCAAATGTGAGTTCAATACTGCCCCGTTGCTGGCGTTGCTGACTGACAGCATGGGCAAGATGAATCAGGGCACGTAGCCAATCGCCCGAACTATCTCCCAAAGCAAGAGTGGCCGCCACCTGCTCACTGGTAACACAGGCATCCACGCAGATACGACTGCGGTAAATAGTGTAGGACTGGACGGTGCCGCTGTTGTCAATTGCAATTAGAAGGGAAATCGCCGCGCGATCGCTCCCCGGTAGAAGACGCAGCATCTCCAGTTCCTGTGGTAATAGGGGCAGACTGAGTTCAGGGGTGGCCAAGGTTGTGCCCAGCCGCCGTGCCGTCCGATCCAGCAGTTCATCGCGGGGAAGCAAGCCTCCCACATCACTGATGTGAATTCCCAACTGCCAGCGATTGGCCTCTAGGGGATCAAGGGAAAAGGCCACTTGGGGTTCTTGACCGGGGGCCACTAGGGTAATGGTGACCAGTTCCCGCAAATCTTGGCGATCACTTAAATCCAAGTCCGCCAGCTGGGCATTCAACGTTGCTGCCGCTGTGCGTACCGCTGGGCTAAATTGCCGCACAAGGTTATGCTTGCAGCAAATCAAATCTAGGACAGGTGCCGATTGGGCATCACTGCCTAAAATCTGGCCAATTTCTCCTATGGGCAAGTACCCCCCCAAGGGATAACGGCGAATGTTCACATGCACCAGTTGATCCACAACGGTGGATAGATCGGGCACGAGGTCATTTGGCTCAAGGGCAATTTCAAAAAGCAGGCGATCGTCAAGGGGGATCCCCCGAAAACCGTCTTCCGTCTGTTTCACCCGGGCAATCACTGAGGGATTTCCCCGCTCTAAAATCAGCTTTACTTCACCTTCGGGTGATTTCTTGCGGCGGCCTTCACGGGTGACCCGCACCAGCACGCGATCGCCATTCCAAGCGGTACTGAGTTGATGCTCGCGTACAAAAATATCTTCAGCGCCCTCAGTATCCTGAATGGCAAAGCAAAAGCCCTTGCTGGAGCAGCGCAGCCGCCCTTCAATTAAGCCGTCATCACTGGCACGGCGATACTTGCCCCGTTCCTTAATCAGTAGGCCAATGCGTTCTAGGGCATCAAGGGCAATTTCCAGTTCTCGCTGGCTTTCAGGATCATTGCAGCCGAGTTTTTTTTCGAGAACTTTGGGGGCAACAAATTTATCTTCGCTAAAGTTAGCAAGCAGACTCGCAATCGTAAAATGCATCGGTAACTCGGTGAAGGAAGGGCAACAGGAGATGTAGCGTTGTTGGTATCAAATATCCAAACTGTAGCTTATCACAGTTGCAGAAATCTCTTAGGAGATCCCCGATTTGTCCTATAATTATGGCGCGTTGATTCTGGGCACGAAACATCCTAGATTTGAGGAATGGCGATCGCCCGCATCAATTCCTGTTCTCCATCGTTGTCCATCCAGTTTAGGCATCTATGAATCAATCTGAAATTCTCGAAAAGGTCAAAGCAATTGTTGCTGATCAACTGAGTGTTGATCCAGAAAAAGTTGTGCCCGAAGCCAGTTTTGCCGAAGATCTCAATGCCGACTCCCTCGATTCCGTGGAGCTGATCATGGCACTTGAGGAAGCCTTCGGCGTAGAAATTCCGGACGAAGAAGCAGAGAAACTAAAAACCGTCCAAGATGTCCTTGACTTTATCAACAATAAGGTAGCTGCATAGGTCCATGGCAAACGCGCACCAAAAACGGGTTGTTGTCACGGGGATGGGAGCAATTACCCCCCTCGGGAACACCCTTGCGGAGTATTGGGAAGGGTTAATGGCCGGTCGCAATGGCATTGACTACATCACGGCCTTTGATGCCAGTCGGCATGACTGCCGCATAGCGGGTGAGGTGCGTGGCTTTGATCCTACCCTCTACATGGATCGCAAGGATGCCAAGCGTATGGATCGCTTTGCCCAATTTGCCGTGGCCGCCAGCAAACAAGCCCTTGCGGATGCCCGGTTAACCATTGACGGAAGCAATGCCACTGACATTGGCATCATTATCGGCACCGGTGTCGGCGGCCTAAAGGTGATGGAGGATCAGCAGGAGATCTACCTCAGTAAGGGGCCTAGTCGCTGTAGTCCCTTTATGATCCCAATGATGATTGCCAACATGGCCGCTGGACTCACTGCCATTCACACCGGTGCCAAAGGTCCCAATTCCTGTGCCGTGACTGCCTGTGCAGCGGGTTCTAATGCTATTGGCGATGCCTTCCGCATGGTGCAACACGGCTATGCCAAGGCGATGATCTGCGGTGGTACAGAGGCAGCGATTACGCCCCTGTCAGTGGCCGGTTTTGCGGCCGCGCGTGCCCTGTCTACCCGCAATGATGACCCCCACCATGCCAGTCGTCCCTTTGACCTCAACCGTGATGGCTTTGTCCTCGGAGAAGGAGCCGGCATCCTCATCCTTGAAGAATTAGAATTTGCTCTTGCTCGGGGGGCTCGCATCTATGCGGAAATGGTGGGCTACGGCTTGACCTGTGACGCCTACCACATGACCGCTCCCTCGCCGGGCGGAGAAGGGGCTGCTCGGGCGATTGAAGCCTGCCTCAAGGATGGGGGAATTGCTCCGGATCAGGTGAGCTATATCAATGCCCACGGCACCAGTACCCCCGCTAACGACAGTACGGAAACGGCCGCCATTAAACGTGCCCTTGGCGAGGAAAATGCCCGTCGTGTCCCTGTGAGTTCGACCAAATCCATGACGGGGCACCTTTTGGGGGGATCGGGGGGCATTGAGGCGATCGCCACGGTGATGGCAGTTGCCCACGATCGCATCCCCCCTACAATTAACTTGGAACAGCCAGATCCTGCTTGCGATCTGGACTATGTTCCCCATCAGAGTCGGGCTTGTCCGGTGACGGTGGCTTTGTCCAACTCCTTTGGCTTTGGTGGGCATAACGTAACGTTGGCCTTCCGCAAATACACTCCCGACCGTTAACTTCTGCTGCAAACCCAACTAGAGAGAGAAAACAATGCCTGCGGTGACTCAATCCCTTGATGAACTCTGTATTAATGCCATTCGGTTCCTAGCGATCGATGCGGTGCAAAAGGCCAATTCTGGGCACCCCGGTCTGCCCATGGGGGCAGCGCCCATGGCCTATGTGCTGTGGAACCAGTTCATGCGGTATAACCCCAAAAATCCGCAGTGGTTCAATCGCGATCGCTTTGTCCTCTCAGCGGGTCATGGCTGTATGTTGCAGTATGCCCTGCTGTATCTTACGGGCTACGACAGTGTCACGATTGAGGACATCAAGCAGTTTCGCCAATGGGGGTCGCGCACACCCGGTCACCCGGAAAACTTTGAAACCCCTGGCGTGGAAGTAACCACAGGTCCTCTCGGTCAAGGGATTTGTAATGCCGTCGGCTTAGCAGTGGCGGAAGCCCATTTAGCAGCTCGCTTCAACAAGCCCGATCTCAAATTAGTCGATCACTACACCTATGTCATCCTTGGTGATGGCTGCAACATGGAAGGCATCTCCGGTGAAGCCTGCTCCCTCGCTGGTCACTGGGGCTTGGGCAAACTCATTGCCCTCTACGACGATAACCACATTTCCATTGACGGCTCCACCGACATTGCCTTTACAGAGGATGTCTGCAAGCGCTTTGAGGCCTACGGTTGGCACGTGCAGCACGTGGCCGATGGCAATACGGATCTCGCAGGCATTGCCAAAGCCATTGAAGCCGCTAAAGCAGTAACCGACAAACCTTCCCTCATCAAGATCACCACCACAATTGGCTATGGCTCTCCCAACAAAGCCAATACTGCTGGGGTACACGGCGCGGCTCTAGGGCCTGAAGAAGTTAAACTCACTCGCGAAAACCTTGGTTGGCCCTATGAGCCTTTTGTGGTACCTGAGGAGGTGCTGAATCACTTCCGCAAAGCCGTTGAGCGGGGTGCTGGCTATGAATCTGAATGGAACCAAACTTGGGCAACCTATCGCCAGAAATATCCGGAGGAAGCTGCCGAATTTGAACGGCTGCTGCGCGGGGAATTGCCCGCCGATTGGGATGCCAATCTGCCCAGCTATACTCCCGAAGACAAGGCCATGGCCACCCGCAAGCATTCGGAAATTTGCCTAAACGCGATCGCCCCCAAGCTGCCGGAACTCATCGGTGGTTCTGCAGACTTGACCCACTCCAACCTCACCGAACTCAAGTGCTCCGGTGATTTCCAAAAAGGCCAGTACCAAAATCGCAACATTCACTTTGGTGTGCGCGAGCACGGCATGGCCGCCATCTGCAATGGCATTGCCCTCCACAATTCCGGCTTGATCCCCTACTGTGCTACGTTCTTGGTCTTTGCTGATTACCTGCGGCCTGCCCTGCGCCTCTCAGCACTCTCCCAAGCAGGTGTTATTTATGTCATGACCCACGACTCCATTGCCCTTGGTGAAGATGGTCCTACTCACCAACCCGTAGAAACCTTAGCTTCCCTGCGGGCGATTCCCAACCTTTTGGTGATCCGCCCTGCCGATGGCAATGAAACCTCGGGTGCCTACCAAGTGGCAATACAACGGCGTAAGCAACCGACCCTCCTCGCGCTTACCCGCCAAAACGTGCCGAACTTGGCCGGTAGTTCTGCCGCCAATGTCGCCAAAGGTGCCTACACACTGGTGGATTGCCAAGGCACCCCCGACTTGATCCTGATTGGCACCGGTTCAGAAGTCTCCCTCTGTGTTAAAGCCGCCGAAGTGCTGGCGGCCAACGGCAAGAAAGTGCGAGTAGTGTCTATGCCTTCTTGGGAACTTTTTGAGGAGCAGTCCCCTGAATACAAAGCCAGTGTGCTGCCGACGGGGGTCAAGCGCCTTGCGGTGGAAGCGGCCACCAGTTTTGGTTGGTGTCGTTATGCCGATGCCACTGTGTCGATCGAGCGCTTTGGCGCCTCGGCTCCGGGCAATGTCTGCATGGAGAAATTTGGCTTTACCGTGGATAACGTCGTGGCCAAGGCCAATGCCCTTCTTGGTTAGATGCCAAGGAGTACACACTTAGACCAACAATATAACTAGATGAGCAGGGTGGGGGGTCATAACTCGCTGCCCTGTTTTATTTCTCTGAGGATGCCCTATGCCACGTCGTCGAAAACGGTTTCCCTGCGGTCATCAAGGTTATGGTCAAATCTGCCACTACTGTGCCCAGTTAGCCCAAGCAAGCGCCTCAAAGACAAGACAACAGGAACAAGCACGCTTGGCACGGCAGGAATGGCAGGCTTCCTTTGCGCACGATGTGGTTCATTTAGAGGGATTACCCAAGGCAATCGTTCTCAAAGCTCGTCAAGTCATTGCCGAGATTCTTGCTGGTGCCGATTATCGCCAGTTCAAGGGCAAGCGCCTGAACCATGATCGCCGTGTAATTAGTATTCCCCTCAGTTACCATTACCGTCTCATTTGCTACGACATGGGGGATCGCATTGAACCCCGCAGTGTTCTGTCCCACGAAGACTACAATGTAAAGAAACCAAAGGCCTAATCCCATGACCGCCAACACTAATCATCCCTGGTATGCAGCGGCGCAACTGATGCAACCAGCACTGATTCGTCTCCTAGATCATCTGCGGCGATCGCTAGAAACCTCCCCTTGGCAGGGCAGCTATGAAACCGTTGAAATTCCTTGTAATGACGCAGAACCGCAAATTCTCTACTGGCTATCTCTACGTCAGGGCGATCGCCAACAGCGGGTAAACCTGTGGGAGCTTTGCTACCAAATTTGTTTTCAGCAGTACACCCCTGAACTTGACTACAGCGGCATCCATGACTTTCAGGTGGGGGAGGTGCAAGCTGACCTCAGCCTCCTTGATCCTGCTGGGGAAGTGGACTGGCACAAGTTGGATCAGAAGGCAGCACAGGTGGTGGCAGCGCTATTTGCGACTTTGGATACCCCCTAATTTTAGGTTTTTGAAGAAAAATCAACCAAAGCTGCCACAAGGAATGCCCCACGACGACCCGCTGCATGGTATGCTCCAATGCCATAGGGAATTTTACCGAAGCAGCATGGGTTCAAACTATCAAAACCAGCAAAACAGTAATGAGCAGCCTTGGGAGGACGAAGATTTCGAAGAACAGATAGAGCAGCTCCGCCTCTACGATGATCAAGGGCGCTCCCTTGACTGCTACATCGAGTTCCGCCTGAATGTTCAAGGGGAAACTTATGCGCTGTTGCGTCCGGTAGACTATCCCGTCGAAATTTTTGCGGTTGTGGCGGAAAATGATGAAGAAGAAACCTTAGTGCCCCTAGAGGAGCACGAAATTGATGCGGTCTTTGATACAGCCCGTGCCATCCTTGAAGAACAAAACCTCACCCTCAAGCGCACAGCGTTGACCCTAACCGTAGCGGGCGAATTACCGGATCTGGATGAAGATGACATTCTCACCGTGGAGGTGGAAACTGATGAAGACATCGAGGAGTATCAACCCCTTGGCAGTAGCTTCTTTTGCAGCACACGGGAATATAGCGTTTATACGCCCCTGAGTCCCACCCTTTACGTTGCTCGGCTGGTGCCTGGCCAAGAACCAGAACTCCTCTCTCCTCAAGACTTTCAGCACCTGCAACCCCTCTTGGAGCAGCATCTAGTGAGCCATTTGCTGGAAGAGGAGGACTGGGAAGATTAGACCTTGCAGACCCTCAGGGTTTGCAGTGTGGGATCGGCAGCCCCTACCATCTCTGCACCCAGTTCCTTAAGGTATTGCAAGTTTTCAATGACTGACTCAGTGATTCGCTCACCAGCAATCACAGTGGGAATTCCTGGCGGGTAGGGAGAGATGGTTTCGGCACTGATCTGATTCAAGGCCGACTTGAGGGGAACCGAGACCTGGGGACAAAAGTAGGCGTCCCGTGGTGAACAGGGGCTTTCTTGAAGGTTGGAACTCGGCGGCAGAGACAGGGGCGCTAGAGGCGCATGGTGGCGGTATTCTGTGTAAATGGTATTCAGGCGATCGGCCAAAGTTTCAAGCATGGCCTGTGTGGTGCCAAGCCCCAGACAAAAGGTGAGCGATCGCCCGCTGGGGAACTCGGCCATAATCTGCGGTTGCAACAACTCATCTAGTTCAAAGCCCGTAAGACCAATTGGCCAAGTCCCTAGGGTTAATCGCAGCGGATCCTGAGGGATACCTGGGGCTTGCCAACGGGGCAGCGGCCATTCATAGCGGTTGACCCACCGGAGAAGCCTTTCATAAATTTCCTGTCCCTGCTGAGCCATCTGATAGCCCGCCCGCTCAAGCGCCGCCAGAAACCAATAGCTGGGGCTAGTGGTTTGTACCAAGTTGAGGGCTTGACTCAGGCGCTCAGGGGCAATCCGCTCCCCCTGCAGATGGAGGACAGCCGTTTGGGTTAGAGTTCCTAGGGTTTTGTGCCACGACTGCACAACCACATCGGCTCCCGCAGCCAACGCAGTAACGGGAAATGCCGGATGATAACGAAAATGGCTGCCGTGGGCTTCATCCACAATCAGAGGCAGGCCGTGCTCATGGACGCACTGGGCAATTTCTACCAAGGGAGAGCACAGCCCCTCATAGGTGGGACTCACCAGTACCACTGCCTTGGCATCGCCATAGGCGGCCAAACCGGCGGCAACCACCTCCTTTGTAACTGGCAATGGCAGCCCCCACTGCGGATCAACCCTTACCCCCAAATAGACGGGCTTGGCTCCCGTCAAGACTAGCCCTGCAGTCACGGAGCGGTGGACATTGCGACCCACCAGAACGCGATCGCCGGGATTTAGTGTCGCCAGAAGTGCTGCCAAAAGACCCCCCGTGGCACCATTCACCAGAAACCAAGCGCGATCGCTGCCAGCTACAGCGGCCACCGCCGCCTGTGCCTCCCTCAGCACGCCCGTGGGCTGAGCCAAGTTGTCGAGAGCAGGCAATTCACTCAAGTCTTGGGCTAAGGCCGTTCCCCAAAGGGCACGCAACAGCGGCTCCATACCTCGACCCCGTTGATGGCCGGGCACATGGAGAGGAACAGCGTGGTTCTGCCTCAAAAGAGCAGCTAGGAGGGAAATCGTCAACTACAATCAAAATAACAGTCTAAGTAATTATACGGATTTAGGGATGTCTATACCGCAAGACGATCGGCTGGAGTATTCGCTGCTGTCGGAGCGTGAGCTACAGGTTCTAGAACTGGTGGCAGCAGGGCTAACCAACCAGGATATTGCCGCCAAACTAGACATCAGTAAGCGCACAGTAGATAACCACATCAGTAATATTCTGATGAAAACAAAATCAGAGAATCGCGTGGCACTCGTGCGTTGGGCTTTAGCATGGGGTAAAGTTTGCTTGAATGATGTCAATTGTTGTGCGTTGCCCACCCCCCCTAACCAACCCCATGAGTGAACATGTGTACTATAACCCGCGCATGCCGTTGGCCGTCTATCGCGAATTGGCGGCTCACTTACAGCTCCTGGAGGGGGTGTCTGTGCGGTTGCTCCCCCAAAGCCGTTCCCAGTTTGACTATGACCTAAGTCAAATTGAAGGGATTGCCGTGACTGTACCCTCCACTTCTTCGCCAAATACGCAAACACGACTTGAGGAAATTTTGCAACATTACGCTCTCCAGCATGGGGGCTGGCAATGTCAACAATAGGCATTTGGGAGATAGCAGCGTTGCTCCCTACTTTAGATTGACATGGACGCTGAAGAGTTGCTCGCCCAGTATGCCAAGGGCGAAACCAATTTTCAAACGGTGAATCTGGCCGGCGTCAGTCTCGTGGGTGCCGATTTGATTGGCATTGATTTACAAGGCGCTAGTTTGCAGGGGGTGCATTTCCAATTTTGTCACTTTGGCCGGGCGGACTTTAGCTATGCCCTGTTGACCGGTGCACGGTTGGAGGGGTGTAACTTTACCCAAGCGACTTTTAATGACAGTCATTTTCATGATGCCCAATGTCATGGCTGCGTGTTCGATCGCGCCGATTTACAGGGAGCGGATCTCACATTGGCAGTTTTTCGGGATTGCAACTTCCTCAGTAGTGATTTGCGGCAGGCGAATTTAAGTCATACCGTTTTGGCCGGCTCCTGTCTGCGCGGTGCCAACTTTCGCAAAGAGCACTATCAGGAAGCAGCAAATCTGGTGGGTGCAGATCTGCGCCAAGTAGATCTGCAAGGAACGAACTTGGCGGGAGCCAATTTATCGCGGGCAAACCTCAAGGGGGCTAATCTCAAGGAAGCCAACCTCAACAGCGTTAGCCTTGCCCAAGCGAATTTAGAAAATGCCAATCTTCAGGGAGCAATTCTCACGCGCGCCATTCTCTATCAAGCGAATCTGGTGGGCAGCAATTTACGGCAGTCACGGCTGGCTCAAGCGGATTTGCGGGGAGCGATTCTTAATCAAGCGGATTTAAGTCAGGCAATTCTTGCGGAAGCACGACTTGATGATGCTCAGGCGCAAGGAGTGAATTTGCGGGCATCAGTTCTGAACAAGGCGGACTTGCGGCGCACAAATTTAATGGGAGCCGATTTGCAGGAGGCGCGTCTGATTGATGCCTACCTCGCCCGCACTAATCTCAAAGGAGCCAACTTGCGCCAAGCGAATCTGATGCGTGCCGATCTCAGTAGTGCGCTGTTGCTGGGCGCTTGCCTAGAGGAGGCTCTCATGCCCGATGGCAGTATCTTTATGTAACATACTCTCGACCCTCATGCTTCGCCTAGAGGGGGGGCTTCTTCAGTCTTTCGACCTTCGCGTTTTATAGTGAACCGATGCCCCAGACCCACTTTTTTGACCCTAAAATATCGCCGCAAAGTGTTCATTTTCTGGATTAAGCGTGTACGCTCAAGCCTGAAAGCTGCTGCGATGTTGCCACGGCTGACAGGGGTGGTTGGCCATTTGTGTGAGAACTTCGACTGTAAGGTGATAGAGGTCAACGGTGAGTACTTCATTGCCAGTTGGGGAGCGGTCACCGTATCCCTCTTGAAGCGGTACATTGAGCAGCAAGATTCCCTTTCGGGAGAGCGCGCCACTTCCCGCTGATTAGCTAAAGCGCTTGCTATAGTACAACAGAGGCGCGGTTTGTCTGAAAACCATGGCAGAATTTGCAGCAACACTGGCACCAGAGCTAACGATTCAGTGGGTAAATGCGATCGCCAGCGTTCCCCAACAGCAGTGGGATGCCTTGGCCTTACCTCTAGAAACCCCCTTTTTTGAATGGGAATGGCTGCATCAAATTGAAGCCTCTGGCAGCGCTACTCCGCAAACTGGTTGGCTCCCCCATCATCTATTGGTTTGGCGCGATCGCCAGGGACAGCGGGAACTGGTTGCCGCCGCTCCCCTTTATCTTAAAGGACACAGTCAAGGGGAATTTGTCTATGATCACCAGTGGGCAGATCTGGCTTTGCGGTTAGGTATTCGCTACTACCCCAAACTCCTAGGGATGGCGCCCTTTACGCCGGCGGTCGGCTATCGCTTTCTCATGGCAGAGGATGTGGATGCCGACTTGATCACAAGGGTCATGCTGCATGAAATTGATCGTCTTTGCCAGCGTCATCGCCTTTCCGGTTGTCACTTTCTCTACGTTGATCCCCAATGGCAACCGGCGGTCGAAGCCTATGGCTATCGGGCGTGGCTACACCACAGCTACATTTGGCGCAATCGTAACTATCAGACCTTTGACGATTATCTCGCGGATTTCAATGCTAACCAACGCCGCAACATCAAGCGCGAACGCAAGGCCGTAGCTCAAGCAGAGCTGACGTTTCGCGTCCATCAGGGAGAGGAGGTCAACCGCAGCCTCCTGCAACAAATGTACGATTTCTATACCGATACCTGCGACAAATTTGGCTGGTGGGGGAGCAAGTATTTGACACGGCAGTTTTTTGAGGCTCTCGCCGATCGCTATCGCCATCGAGTGGTGCTCTTTGCTGCCTATCCCAACAGTGGTGCTCAGCGCCCCATTGCCATGTCCTTTTGTATCACCAAGGGCACCAATCTCTATGGTCGCTATTGGGGCAGTGCCCGCGAGATTGACTGTCTTCACTTTAGCGCCTGCTACTATGAACCCATTGAATGGGCGATCGCCCACGGGATTCAGTGCTTTGACCCCGGCGCAGGAGGACGACATAAAAAGCGGCGGGGTTTTCCTGCGACCCCCAACTACAGCCTGCACCGCTTTTATGAACCACGCTTAGCCCAAATTTTTGATCGTTACATTGACAATATCAATGACGAAGAACAACGCCTCATTGAGGCCATCAATGCCGACTTACCCATGAAGTCTCTCTAGGAGCGGGAGACCGTCATCAATTCTGGAGAGGCCGGTGTCTCCTGGAGATGAGCCAATTCGGCAACAAAATCACTAATCCCTTGAAACTGACGATACACAGAAGCAAAACGGACATAGGCCACCTCACTCAAATGCCGCAGCCGTTGCAATGCCGCTTCCCCCAATTCAGCACTCGTGACCTCGCGGCGCGATCGCAACTGTAAATCTGCTTCGATATCATCCACGAGGGCTTCAATTTTTTGCTGGGGAATGTTTGTTTTGCCACAGGCAGTCATGATACCCCGCAACAATTTTGAGCGATCAAAAGACTCGCGATCGCCATTGCGTTTGATGACGGTAATGGGAACAAACTCAATCCGTTCATAGGTGGTAAAGCGACGGCCACAGTTAAGGCATTCCCGACGCCGTCGAATACTTTGACCCGCTTCTGCTGATCGAGACTCAAGAACACGACTATCCGTATGGCAACAATAGGGACACTGCATAGGGATCCCCACTCATTTAGGTACCTGACAGTATCATAGCGGATTCTTGCGAGTGATTGACATTTGCAAGGGCTGCTTAACATTTGCAAAGACTGCGACAGCGTTTGTTAGGGTAGGGGTATCCCTCGGGTATCCTGCTATGACTGATCCTGACTCCCCAAAAAAGAGCAATCAACCCACGATGATCAATGTCGAGCCAGAAAACTTACTGCTGATTGTTGTACTGAGTCTTTTTATTCCGCTACTGATTGTGGGCTTTTTTGTACACTAGTATGCCCTGCTGAAATTGAACACAAATGGTTATGGATACAGCAGAAAGAGCCAGAAAGCTTTTCTCTTCTGGCCATCAATTGAAAGTTAAAGTGAACTAAATTGCTCAGCAGACTTTGCCGTTGAGTCTTAGCTAAATTTAAGGCCTCTCTTTGGCAGTAGAATATTTGGGGAAGGAAAATGGTTAAAAATTCTAAGAAGCTTAAATA
>NZ_JARJMS020000026.1:0-33854 GCF_029335995.1 Thermosynechococcus sp. Uc | reverse complement strand
GCTGTGGTCTTGATGATTGCCCTGACCTATTGGGTCAAAGGGACGCGTATGGGGAAAGGATTGCAAGCTGTAGCCGAAAATCCCGCCGCCGCCACATTACTGGGTGTTGATGGCGATCGCCTGATTCAAGTGACATTTTTTATCAGCAGTGCGCTGGCGGCTGTTGCCGGCACCCTTGGTGCCTGGAGTGTCGGCATTACAGGACCGCAGTTTGGGATGATCTTTGGCCTTAAGGGACTAGGGGTGATTGTTCTTGGTGGTTTGGGGAGCTTGCCGAGGACAATGCTGGCAGGCTTTTTGCTGGGACTGGTGGAGGCAATGGTGCCTGCGGCTGCATCGGGTTTTCGGGATGCTGTGGCCTTTGCAATTTTGTTTCTTGTGCTGCTGGTGCGCCCCCAAGGACTCCTAGGTCAGCCTCCAGTTGAGAAAGTCTAAGGGCAGCTAGCAATTCCCTGCGGTTGCTAAAACAGGGCTACCAGAGGATACCAACTCCACCTTCAAACTGACGCCAAATTGGGTTTCAAAGGGGTCTTTTTTGTAGTTAACGCTCCAAATTTCCAGCTCACAGCGATCGCCCAACTCTGCCGGGTGCACCTGCACACAAAATTCTCGCCGGGGGGCACGCCACTCACAGCTAATGTGATCTACGGCTCCAATTTGCCGCCGATCCAACGCCGAAGCCAGCCGTAGAATCGCACTGAGTTGCTCAACAATTTGGCGTTCTCGCCGTCCCACCAACTGGCGGAAGTTTTCATGTTTTTTCTTGGGGGCGCTTTTGCGGTGATAGCGACAGAGGTTGGCAATGATTTCAATTTCCGTATCGGTGTAGCCGAGCAGGCCGCCGTGGCGCACCAGGTAGTAGGAATGCTTGTGGTGCGCAGAATGGCTGACGTAGTGCCCCACATTGTGGAGAATGGCCGCTGCCCAGAGCAGTTCTCGCTCAATGTCTGTCCAGTGGTGGAGAATCCCTTGGGTACAATCAAACAAGGTGAGAGCAAAATCAGCAACCCGTTCACTGCTAGGGAGGTTGACGTGGAACTTTTGTGCCAGACTGTAGATACTGCGCTGCCGCACTGAACTTTGATAGCGGAGGCGGTCTTCAATTAGGCCATGGGTCAGCATCCAGTCAACAATGATGCCTTCCCGCAGGGCGCGATCGCAGGTGATGAGGCTAGTTTGGCCAAGCATCTCCATCGCTTCAGCAAGAATCACTGCCCCAGCAACAATAATTTCTGCACGTCGCTCCGACATCCCCAAGAGTTGACAGCGCTGGCTAAAGTTAAGCCGCCGTAATTTGGCCACAAGCGCTTGCAAGTCCTCAAGTGTCAGTTTATACCCCCGTAATGACGGTGGACAGCTACCAAGGCGATCGCAGGTGTGGATCATCATCAGGCTTTCAATTGTGCCGGAGGTACCCACCAACTGGGGCGTTTCGTGGGGACTGAGATGCTGACGCAGATCTTCAATGGCACGATCCAACATTCCCCGTACATAGGCGCGCAAGGCGGCGTAATCCTGATCGCTAATGGGATCGCTCTTGACAAATAAATCTGTCAGGCGTACTGCCCCTACTTTGGTACTGCTGAGATAGCGGGGTTCATGGCCATCCCCCAAGATTAACTCTGTGGAACCCCCACCAATGTCAATGATGATGTGGGGTTTGCCGTTGAATTCTAACCCCGAGAGAACCCCCAAATAGATGCGCCGCGCTTCCTCTTCACCAGAAATTAAATCAATCGTAAGGCCAGTCTCTTTCTTGACCCGCTCTAAAAACTCGCGACCGTTGGGGGCTTCGCGCACCGCACTGGTGGCTACGCCAATGATTTCTTCGGCCTTGAGACCCTTGGCCAATTCACGACAGCGACGCAGGGTGGCGATCGCTCGATTCATGGCCTCCTCCGTGAGCTGCCCCGTGATTTGGCAGCGTTCCCCCAACCGCACCATATCCTTTTCGGCAGCAATGATTTTGAAGCTGGGTAAACTGGGCTGAATTTGCACTACCACCATGTGAATTGAGTTTGTCCCGACATCAATTGCCGCCAGAACGCGATCGCTGAGGTTCACCGCTCGCCACAGGTGGAGATGTTGTTCAGCCGTCATTGGACTTGTTATGAAGGGGACAAACACCCCCTATGGTACCCTAACTACAAACCTTTTCATGAAGATGAAAGCAGGTATCTCCTATTTCAGAAAAAGGCTGTATTTCCTGTTAAGTGATCCTTGATTTTGGCGGCAATCCGTGAGCCTAAATAATCGGGAATGACACTGCCATTGGGGCCTAGCAGATAAAGCAACAATCGCACCCGTCCCTGCCAAAGCATAAAGTTGATATTCACCACCAGCAGTTCCTCTTGCCAAATCGCGTGCATCACCTTGTAAAGTAGGGCGGGATGATTCGCAGACTCCACCAAGAGTGCCGGCAGATGAAAGACCTGATCTTGATAAAAGCTGGTGGTAATCTGCGGTAGGCCTTCGTTGAGGTTAAACTCCATCGCTAGCATTTCCTCAACGGCAAACTCGCCACTGAGGGTCTGTTGCAGGGCACGGCGCACCCTTTCACTGCGTTTTTTGGTGAGGGGTTTGCCCTGCTCTGAGAGCACAAGTTTGACAAACACCAGCATCGGTGGCCGCACATGGCCATAGAGTGAGACATTGTGAATCGTCAGCTTATAGGCGGCCATCACCCCAAAGAGATCACTGAGCAGATAGGAGTGATTGCGGTGGGCAAAGTGGAGAACAGAGCGATCGCCCTCGGGGACAATCTGAATCACTGCCTGATTTGTCCGATGAATTTGAAAGCCCAACTTCAGGTTTTGCAGTTGGACATCCCGACCAACAAATTGCTCATAAAACTCTGGAAAGGAGCGGTTAAACCGCTTCAGAACATCCAGGTTGCGCAGCTGAAAATCGGAAACCATGGGTGAGAGTCGCTATACTATAGCCTAGGCCGGGTTACACTTGGTCACTTTTCCATCTCCAGCATACTTGCATGAGCTTCTGGAAATCGCTGTTCAATTCGCAACCAACTGCTAGTGCCACCACTACGTCCCCTAGTTTAGGGTCTCAGGGAGAACGGGACAACGGCACGGAAAGTCAAATTATTTTTAGCAAAGAAAAAGACATTGACGTCTATGAGTTAGAAGAACTCTGTGATGCTGTGGGCTGGTCACGCCGTCCCATTCGCAAGGTAAAAAAGGCAATTCAGCACAGCTTTTTGGTGATCTCGATGTGGGAGCAGCGGGGTGCCTATCGTCGTCTCATTGGGTTTTCGCGTGCCACCTCTGACCATGCTTTTAATGCCACCATTTGGGATGTGGTGGTGCATCCAGAATTTCAGGGGCGGGGCTTGGGCAAAGAATTAATGCGGCAGATGATCAAAGAACTCCGCAGTGAGGACATCAGCAACATTACCCTCTTTGCCGATCCCCATGTGGTGGACTTTTACCGTCAGTTGGGCTTTCGCCCAGATCCTGAGGGGATCAAGGGAATGTTTTGGTACCCCAATTCCCGCTAGAGCCGATAATCAGTAACGTAGCCAATCATCCTTTGCCATGAACCAAACCCCCCTTGTCACTGAGGCTGAGATTACTGCCGCAGGTCTCAAGCCCCAAGAGTACAGCGAAATTGTCCGTCGCCTTGGCCGCCATCCCAACCGTACGGAATTGGGCATGTTTGGGGTGATGTGGTCAGAGCACTGCTGCTATAAGAACTCCCGTCCTCTGCTCAAGCAGTTTCCCACCCAAGGGGCACAGGTACTGGTCGGTCCCGGTGAGAATGCCGGCGTGGTGGATTTAGGAGACGGCCTGCGTCTTGCCTTCAAAATTGAGTCCCACAACCATCCCTCGGCCATTGAACCCTTTCAAGGGGCAGCGACTGGGGTAGGGGGGATTCTGCGGGATATTTTCACGATGGGGGCGCGCCCCATTGCTCTGCTCAACGCCCTGCGCTTTGGCGACCTCAAAGAGCCCAAAACCCAGCAATTGGTCAAAGGCGTGGTGGGGGGTATTGCCCACTACGGCAACTGTGTGGGTGTGCCTACGGTGGGGGGTGAGGTGTATTTTGACCCCTGCTATCGGGGTAACCCCTTGGTGAATGTCATGGCTCTGGGACTGATGGAAACGCCAGAGGTTGTCAAAGCAGCAGCCGGCGGTGTGGGAAATCCCGTCCTCTATGTGGGAGCCACAACGGGTCGTGATGGCATGGGAGGCGCTAGCTTTGCCAGTGCGGAGTTGACCGATGAGTCCATAGGCGATCGCCCCGCTGTTCAAGTGGGGGATCCCTTTCTGGAAAAATGCCTCATTGAAGCTTGTCTGGAAGCCTTTCAAACCGGTGCTGTGGTGGCTGCCCAAGATATGGGGGCAGCGGGGTTGACCTGCTCCACATCGGAAATGGCCGCCAAAGGCGGTGTCGGTATTGAACTGGATCTAGACAAGGTGCCTGTGCGGGAAGAGGGGATGGTGCCCTATGAGTTTCTGCTCTCGGAGTCCCAAGAACGGATGCTCTTTGTGGCGGCTCAAGGGCGGGAAGCAGAACTGATTGAGATTTTTCATCGTTGGGGCTTGCAGGCGGTGGTGGTGGGGCAGGTCATTGCGGCACCAGTCGTGCGGGTACTCTACCGTGGGGAGGTGGCTGCCGAGGTGCCTGCCCGTGCCTTAGCGGAAGAGACGCCAATTTATGAGCGGCCCTGTCCTCAGGAGCCTCCTGCCTATGTCCAACAGGCACAGGAGTGGTCAGCGGCGGAATTGCCGTTGCCAGCGCGATCTCCCGCAGAGATTTTGCTGACCCTGTTGGCTACCCCCAGCATTGCTTCCAAGGCATGGGTCTATCGCCAGTACGATTATGAAGTGCAAAACAATACCCTAGTTTTTCCCGGCGATGCCGATGCGGCAGTCATTCGCCTGCGGGGCAGTGCAAAAGCAATTGCAGCAACCGTAGATTGTCCCAGTCGCTACGTGTACCTCGATCCTTACGAAGGGGGCAAAGCAGCTGTGGCCGAAGCTGCCCGTAATCTTAGTTGTGTCGGGGCAGAGCCTCTTGCTGTCACCGATAATCTCAACTTTGGCAGTCCAGAAACCCCTGTGGGGTATTGGCAGTTGGCTCAAGCTTGCCGCGGTCTTGCCGAGGCCTGTCGGGCGCTAGGTACCCCTGTGACTGGGGGGAATGTCTCCCTCTACAACGAAACCATTGATAGCAGTGGCCAGCCCCAACCTATTTATCCAACGCCAGTGGTGGGGATGGTGGGTTTGATTCCCAACTGGCAGCGGGTTGTGGGGCAGGGCTTTCGGCGGACGGGGGATTGGATTTATCTGTTGGGCTTGCCCTTGACCACCCCCTTGAGGGATCCTCGCATCAGCTTAGGCGGCTCCGAATACCTCGCGCAGATTCATGGCCTTGTAACAGGCCGCCCGCCGCAAGTTGACCTAGAGCTGGAGCAGCGGGTACAAGCAACCTGTCGCTACGGGATTCAACAGGGCTGGGTGGCCAGTGCCCACGATCTCAGTGAGGGAGGCTTGGCCGTGGCCTTGGCGGAAAGCTGTCTCAGCGGCCAGCGGGGGGCGACGATTCAATTGCCGGTGGGCACCTATCCCCGCTGGGATGTGCTTCTATTTGCAGAAGGCGGAGCGCGAATTCTGGTTTCGGTGCCGCCAACGGAACAGACAGCGTGGGAGGCCTATGTACAAGCGCAATTACCCAATGCTTGGACACGCCTAGGGGTTGTTAATGGTGAACATACAGAACTGTGTATTGACACCTGTAACAATTCTCCGCTCATCAAGGTTACGATGGAAGAGTTAGCTCTTGCGTGGCGATCGCCCCTGCCAAAGTATTTGGACTAAATGACAGAACAACAATTTGCTGATAAGCCGGAAGAAGCCTGTGGTGTATTTGGGGTTTATGCCCCTGGGGCGGATGTGGCTCGCCTTGCCTACTTTGGCCTCTATGCTCTGCAACATCGCGGTCAGGAATCCGCAGGAATTGCCACATTTGCGGGTGAAACGGTGCACTGCCACAAGGATATGGGTTTGGTGTCCCAAGTCTTTGATGAGGAGATTCTTGGCCGGTTGGTGGGAGACTTGGCTGTAGGTCACAACCGCTACTCAACCACAGGTTCTAGTCGCATTGTCAACGCCCAACCCGTAGTGGTAGAAACTCGCCTCGGCTCTTTGGCCTTGGCTCACAATGGCAATTTGGTGAATACCTATGCCCTGCGGGAACAGGTGCTGGCCTGTGATGCGCCGACGGCGGTGTTGGCGAGTACAACGGATTCAGAACTAATTGCTTGGGCGATCGCCCAAGCGGTGGCCACGGGGCAATCGTGGTCAGAGGGCATCATTACTGCGGCTCAACAGTGCCAAGGAGCCTATAGCTTGGTGATCGGTACGCCGGCGGGATTGTTTGGACTGCGGGATGCCCACGGCATTCGTCCCTTAGTGATTGGCCGCCTGCTGACAGAGGGGAAGCCTCACTATGTCCTTGCTTCGGAGACCTGTGCCCTCGATATTATTGGGGCTGACTATGTGCGCGATGTGGAGCCGGGGGAGTTGGTGCACATTACTGCCGCAGGCATTGACAGTGTGCAATGGGCAGAATCCCAACGGAAACTGTGCATCTTTGAGATGATCTACTTTGCCCGCCCCGACAGTGTGATGCAGCGGGAGAGCCTCTATAGCTATCGCCAGCGCTTGGGGCAGCAGTTGGGGCGTGAAGCCCCAGCAGACGCGGATGTGGTAATTGCAGTGCCCGATTCGGGGGTACCAGCGGCCATTGGCTTTTCCCAAGCCACAGGTGTGCCCTATGCCGAAGGCCTAATTAAAAATCGCTATGTGGGGCGCACGTTTATTCAACCCACCCAGTCAATGCGGGAGGCGGGGATTCGGATGAAGCTGAATCCACTGCGGGATGTGCTGATGGGACAGCGGGTGGTGATTGTGGATGACTCCATTGTGCGGGGCACCACTAGCCGCAAAATTGTCAAGGCGCTGCGGGATGCCGGTGCCGTCGAAGTCCATATGCGTATTTCTTCGCCGCCGGTCACTCATCCGTGCTTTTACGGCATTGATACCGACAGTCAAGATCAACTCATTGCCGCCACCAAGTCCATTGCTGAGATTGCAGTGCAGATTGGCGTGGATTCCCTGAGCTATCTCAGTTGGCAGGGAATGATTGCGGCTACCTACGATACGGGCGATCGCTTTTGTTCGGCCTGTTTTACGGGCAAGTATCCCATTAGTATCCCTGAGCCAGTAAAACGGCAAAAGTTGGTACTTGAGCAAATTGCCCAATGAGTCTGGACTACGGTGACTGGCCTTCCCTCCTCTCTGCTGACCAAGCTAGTGCAGCAACCACGAGTATCAGCGAATTGTGCTCGACTCCCCTTGGCTTAGCTTGGTTGGAGCGGCGTCCCCAGGAAAAGGGGCGCGTGGCGCTGGTGTGCCAAGGGCAAGAACTTTTGGCTGCCCCTTGGAGTGTGCGATCGCGGGTGAATGAGTATGGCGGCGGCGCCTACTGGTGTTGTGGCAGCGAGATTTACTTTGTCAATGATGCCGATCAGGGCATCTATGCTCTGAGCGATGCTATCCCCCAGCTGATCTATCGGGCTGACAATTGCCGCTTTGCCGACGGCTGCGTCGATCCTAGGCGCGATCGCCTGCTGTGTGTTGAAGAAGTGCATCCACCAATGGGGAGATCGCAGCAGTCCCTTGTTGCCATTTCCTTTGCGGGGAAACGGATTCCCTTGGTTCAAGGCGCTGGTTTCTACGCTGCACCGCGGTTGAGTCCTAGAGGGAACACCCTTGTCTGGCTGCAATGGTCAGCGCCCCAGATGCCGTGGGATGGCTGTGAACTGTGGGGGGCAACAGTCAAGGAAGAGGGCACGCTGGGAACCCCTTACCCTATTGCTGGCAGCAGCGAGGAATCTGTGCAGCAGCCCCAGTGGCAGGGAGAGACCCTCTACTACATTAGCGATCGCTCCGGTTGGTGGAATCTCTATCGTTACTGTAATGGCAGCCATGAACCTGTTTGGCAAGCGGACTATGACAGTGGCGTGCCCCTGTGGGTCTTTGGCCAATCCACCTATGCTCTTGTAAATCCTGAAACCGCGGTTTTAGCCTATAGCGATCGCGGGCTGTGGCGGTTGGCAGTGGTGTCTTTAGCAACAGGGGAATGGCAAACAATTCCCACGGACTACACCGAGATTCATAGCCTTGTGCGCCTGAGCGATCGCGCCGTTGCTTTTATTGGTAGTTCGCCCCTGTTGCCCCCTCAGATTGTGCAGTTCGATCTAAAGGACGGCACCATCACAGCACGGCACCCCAATACTGCTCCCCTGCCGTCGGCGTGGATTTCGCAGCCCGAGGTGATGGAATTTCCCACAAGTGACGGCGCAACGGCCTATGGCTTTTTCTACCCGCCCCAAAATCCTCAAGTACAATCCCTGGCAGACTCACGCCCACCCTTGATCGTGAGATGTCATGGGGGGCCGACGGCAGCAAGTGGCACCGGCCTAGATTTGCGCCTCCAGTTTTGGACAAGTCGCGGCTTTGCCGTGTTGGATGTCAACTATCGCGGCAGTACGGGATATGGTCGCGCCTATCGCAATGCCCTACGGGGACAGTGGGGCGTGGTGGATGTGGCGGACTGTGTTGCCGGAGCACAGTATCTGGTGGCTCAAGGACGGGTGGCTAGCGATCGCCTAGCCATTCGCGGCAGCAGCGCCGGGGGCTACACCGCCCTCTGTGCCCTGACGTTTACCACGACCTTCCATGGGGGGGCAAGTTACTACGGCATTGGCAATCTCATTAGCCTGCTCAAGGAAACCCATGCCTTTGAAGCCCATTATTTTGATCAACTGATTGCTCCCTATCCTGAAGGAGCAGACCTGTACCGCCAGCGATCGCCCTTCTACCATGCGGATCACCTCACCTGCCCGGTGATTTTCTTTCAGGGGCTAAAGGATGTGGTCGTTCCCCCAAGCCAAGCGGAACAGATGGTGGCTGCCCTGCAAGCTAAAGGCATCCCTGTGGAATATTACACCTTTGCTGAAGAGGGCCATGGCTTTCGCCAAAGCAGTACAATCGCCACCGCCCTTGAGGCAGAGCTGAGATTTTATCAAAGGCATTTACTGAAAGGTTGACAACAATGTTTACCGGTATTATTCAAGCGATCGGTATGCTCCAGCAATACTCCGAGTCCCAGTTGGTGATTACGGCTACCGATGCCCCTTTCCTTGGGGACATGGCCATTGGCGATAGTATTGCCGTTGATGGTGTTTGCCTCACAGTGGAAGCCTTTGATGCCACGGGGTTTAGGGTGAGTGTCTCCCCGGAAACGCTGCAGCGCACAACATTGGCAGCCAAAGCAGCAGCGGGAGCTATGGTGAACCTAGAACCTGCGCTGCGAGTGGGGGATAAAGTGGGTGGTCACTTTGTTACAGGTCATGTGGATGGTGTCGGCACCGTACTGGCGATCGCCCCCACAGGCAGCAGTTGGGAGTTCACTTTCTCCGCCCCTGAGTTTGTTGCTGCATACATCATTCCCAAGGGGAGCATTGCCATCAATGGCATCAGTCTCACCGTTGCCCATTGCAATGAAAAAGGGGATGAATTCAGCATTGCTGTCATCCCCCACACCTACGCAGAAACCACATTGCAATTTCTCAGGCTTGGTGACGAAGTGAATCTAGAGGCGGATTTATTGGGTAAATATACCCATAAGTTTCTCCGGCTTCCCTTTGCCTCACCGCCCCCAGAAATTGACCTCGCATTTCTCCAAGCCCATGGCTATGCCTAGGGACATTACTTTTTCTTCTTGCTGGCACGAGATTTGCTACCCGCCTTTTTAGCGGCAGCGCCGAATCCTTTACTCTCAGGAGCCGGTTCAGAAGGAGCGGTCTCTGCCCCAGTTTCAAGGGCTGCCTCTGCCGTGGTTTCAGGAGCGGTCTCTGCCCCAGTTTCAAGGGCTGCCTCTGCCGTGGTTTCAGGAGCGGTCTCTGCCATAGTTTCAAGGGCTGCCTCTGCCGTGGTTTCAGGAGCGGTCTCTGCCCCAGTTTCAAGGGCTGTCTCTGCTGTGGTTGCCGCTGTAGCTTCAGGTGCACTGACGGTTTCGGGCGCTTCACTTGAGGCTTTAGCCGCTTTTGCAGCAGCGCTCATAGCTTGGGTTTGGGCAGCCACCTCTTCAGCAAGGTTGGCTTCTTTCTTCTCAATTCCCTCACCGAGGACAAAGCGTTGAAAGCGGCGAATCTGGATATTTTCCCCCAGTTCAGCAATATGCTCCTTGACCAACTCCTCAACGGTTTTGGACTGATCGCGGATAAAGGGTTGGTTGAGCAGGCACAGCTCCTTGAGGGTTTTCTCTAGTTTGCCAGCAACAATTTTCTCCTTGACTTCAGGGGGTTTCCCCTTTAGAGCATCGGAGCCAAGGGCAATCTGGCGTTCTTTTTCTTTGTACTCAGCGGGGATATCATCCACTGAAACAAATTCCACATTGGGGCAAGCGGCAATTTGTTTGGCAATATCTTGGACAAGGGCTTTGAATTTCTCGTTGCGAGCGACAAAGTCGGTTTCGCAGTTCACTTCCACTAGGACACCAATGCGCCCACCGGTGTGAATGTAGCTATCCACCAGACCTTCACTGGTTACGCGACTGGCCTTTTTGCCCGCAGAGGCTAGACCCTTTTGCCGCAACCAAGCAATGGCGGCTTCCATATCGCCGTTGGATTCCTGCAAGGCTTTCTTGCAGTCCATCATGCCGGCACCGGTTTTGTCCCGCAGTTCTTTGACTAGTTTGGCTGAAATCTCTGCCATGATCTGTTCCTCAAGGATTAAGCGTCAGAGTCATCTGGAATATCTAGGGCTTCAGCATCACCATCGTCACTGGCGTTCATCCCATTGTCGTCCTCATCAGCGAGATCCGCTTCGGGTTCGTCCAATTGACCATGGCGGCCTTCGTAAATGGCATCGGCTAGTTTACCCACAATCAGCTTAATCGAACGGATGGCATCATCGTTAGCAGGGATGGGAATATCCACTTGGCTGGGGTCGCAGTTGGTATCTAGCAGCGCCACAATGGGAATTCCCAGTTTGTGACACTCAGCAACGGCGTTGTATTCCCGTTTAACATCAACGATGATCGCTACATCGGGAAGCCGCCGCATCTGTTTGATCCCGCCAAGGTATTTTTGCAAGCGTGCCAACTCTCGCCGCAGGGCTGAGGCCTCCTGTTTTGGCCGCAGATCAATGAGGCCGTTTTCCTCCATGCTCTCTAATTCTTTGAGGCGATCGACACGGGTTTTGATCGTACTCCAGTTGGTGAGCATTCCCCCCAGCCAGCGCTGGTTAACGTAGTAACTGCCGCAGCGGAGCGCTTCCTGTTCAACAATGCCGGCGGCTTGGCGCTTAGTACCAATAAACAAAAAGCGTTTGCCTTTTTCAGCGGCGTTGCGGATGTAGTTGTAGGCTTCATCCACCAGTTGGGCGGTTTGTACAAGGTCAATGATGTGCACCCCATTGCGAACGGTGAAGATGTAGGGTGCCATCCGGGGGTTCCAGCGGCGGGCTTGGTGGCCAAAGTGAACCCCTGCCTCTAGCATTTGGGCAAGGCTAAGAACTGCCATTGAGTTGTACTCCTATGGGTTAAACAACCATCCGTCCATCATCCGGTGAGGACACCCAAGGGGACGAATGTGAAAGATTTGCAGACTTATTATCATACTCAATGAGCAAGACCTTTGGAAAGTGCTCTTGACGCTCGCAGGTAGCCAACCTATTCTGAAAAATTCAAGACGGCTGGGTGGTGCTTGACGTTGGATATTTCCCGCTTGCGATCGCAATGGCAACAAATTCACGGTGATGAGACCTGTGCAGCCGTTGTTGAGCAGCACTTTGTGCAACCGCTGCTGAGTGTGTTGGGCTTTGGCGATCGCGATCGCCTCTCCTGTTTTGACACCGGTGCCGGTATTGCCGATGTGGCCGCACGTTTTCCCCGCGAGAATCAGCCTCCTTTTTGTCAAACTCAAGTTGACCCCGATTTAATTGTTGAGATTAAAACTCCCGCTCGTCGCTCCCGTAATACGCCAACTCAAACCGTGGCCTTGAACCTTGACAGTCGTTCTGCCCATCAGAATCGTGCTCTGCAACAGCTACGGCAACTTCTCAGGGGTTGCCATTGTCAAAGAACCGCTTGGGGGTTGATCACAAATGCCCGCCATCTACAGCTTTTTCAACGCCATGGTCACTTGGTCTATCCAGCCACACCCAATTATGAACTGACGGGCGATCGCCTTGAGGGAATTGTCGAAGACCTCAAAACCTGCTTGCGATCGCGCCCCCGTGCCATCATCTTGTGTATCTATAACCACAAGGGGGGAGTGGGCAAAACCACCACTGCGATTAACTTAGGAGCCACCCTTGCTGTGGCCAATGCCACTGTATTGCTCATAGATTGCGATCCCCAAGGGGATCTCAGTCGTGCCCTAGAATTAACCCCCACGAATACAACGCTCGCCAGTTGCCTGCAAAACCCTGAACAGGGAATTGCCCATACCATTCGCCCCTTTGACCTGCGCATTCGCACCAGCAGCAGCATTCAATCCGCCCATATCTTTGATGTCATCCCCGCTGCCCCTGACTTGCAAAGCATTCTGATTCAGGCAATGCAAACGCAAAATCCGCCCATTACCCGCCTGCGGGAATGCCTCCTGCCGTTGCGCGATCGCTATGACTACATCCTCATTGACTGCCCTAGTGCGTGGCTTTTTTTAAGTAAAAGTGCCGTATATGCTAGTGATGCCGTTTTGATTCCCACCCGACACACCGACCTCTCTTCCCTCGATAACGCGGCTCAGGTCATTGACCAATTTCTGTTTAATGAAATTCACACCTTCCGCCGCGAAGGCGGCCCCCTTCCTTTGCCCATTTTCTTTAATGGTGCTCCTACAACCGATAAGGCGATGGCCGTTGCTCAAGCAGAAATTGAACGGATTCTTCAGAAACTCCCCCATCTCACCCCCTACTTTTGGCCCCAGTATCAAGCCAATGACACCAGTGTATTTGCCATCCCTGAATATGCCATTATTTCTCGTGCTGCTTTTGCCCGTGTCCCTGCTGTGTTCAAAGATAAGCGTGTCTTAGGCTTCTATCAGACATTGGTGCAGACCTATCTTCAGCCCTTAACAGCTCCCCATGACCTCACCTAACGGACAACCTTCCTAACAGGATTGATAAAACTAAAGCAAGATAGCCCCAGCAGCATTCACTAGAGTTAGAGCGCGCGAGATAGGGAAATTCCCAATTCAACACCTAAAAATCCCACAAGAGGCGTGCCGAGCCAATAAAACCACGCAATGCGGGGGTAGCCTTCGCGGCGCAGGTTCGATACTTCGAGGATAAACGTGGAAAAAGTGGTCAAGGAACCCAAAAAACCAACGGTGACCCCATAGCTAAGCCACAGCGGTGCTTCCCAACGGCTGAAACCATAGCTCAACCAGCCCATGAGAAAGGCGCCCCCAAGATTGACACTCAGGGTGCCAAAGATTGGCGTTCCGAATCGGCGATCGCTCCACAGGCTAACGTAGTATCTTATTAGCGCCCCAGGCACAGCGCCAACGGCAATGGCCAAAAGTCCCTCAGGCGAGATCATCCCATTTCTCCCAATAGGCTAATCCCCGCAACACGAGACGGCTACCCAACTCCAAGGCCAGCAATCCCAAGCCCGTACTGCCCAGCCAGTAAAAGCCCTCCACTGGCCAACTTTGCCCGCTAAATAGCTGGTCGTTGTCCAATTCGTAGGATGAAAATGTGGTGTAGGAGCCAATCAAGCCGGTTGTCAATAGCAAACGCAACTCTGGGTGCAACACAAACGTACGGGCAAAGGCCAAGGGGGCGATGACCCCCAGCAGAAAGCAGCCAGTGACATTGACAATCAAGGTCGCAAAAGGCACATTCCCAGCCAGATAAGGTTCCAAATAAGCCTCTAAGAGAAAGCGACTTAACGCCCCCGGCACAGCACCAAAACTGACGGCCAAAGCCGGTCGCAACCGAGGATGAATTGAAATCACAAGCGGGGTTCCTCCACAATCAGCACAGGTCGAGTTGAGGCCTCAAGAATACTTTGACACACAGACCCCATGAGCACACGCTGGAGACCCCCTTGACCATGTTTACCAAGGATAATTTCAGTGGCATTGTACAGGGCTGCGGTATCCAAAATGGCTTGTGTAATCGGGCCAGCGGTAACAATAAAGCGATAGCGAATATCCGCTAGATATTGCTTGACTTGGGCTTCAAGGGTCGTTATTACTTTGGGTTCAGGCACATCCTGTACATGCAGGACAATCACTTCGGCATCAGCACGCCGCGCTAACTCCGCTGCCTTTTGCAGGACGTAGGGGGTAACGCTGGAAAGATCCACAGGCGCCAGCAGCACAACCCGTGGCTGGAGCAACACTTTGGTGGCATCCACCTCCCCCTTTTGCAGGAGTTTTGGCGCAAACGTGGGAATTGCCCACGCCCCTAGGGGAGCCGTAATCAGGATCGAAAGAACCGCGATCGCCAGCATGGTTTCCCCGCCGGGGATGCCGGCAGCCAAGGGGAGGGCACCAATAGCAGCTTGCACCGTTGCCTTTGCCGAGTTCCCCGCCAGCAAAAAGAGGCGTTCAGAGACTGTCCAATTACTGCCAAGGGTAGAGAGATACCACCCCATCCCCCGCCCCATCAATGTACCCACCGCCAAAATCACCAAGCCCACACCGAGGGAACGTTGCAGCACCCCCACTTCGACGCTGGCACCCAACAGTACAAAAAGAAAAATTTCTGCCACTTGCCACAGCGCATCAAAGCCGCTCCGCAGTTGCCGTGCTAGGGGCGCATCCAGCTCAATTAAGAAGAAACCCGCACTCATGACCGCAAGATAGCCAGAAAATAACGGCAGGCGATCGGCTAAGCCCACAACCCCCAAGGCCACTGCTGCTGCAACAAGCGTCGTTTGCACCCGATTTTGACTCCAGTTCTGTTGAACCAGTAAAAAAAACAGCACCCAGGCTAAGGCATAGCCTACGATCAAGCCACCGCTGATTTCAAACAGAGCCTGCACACCCACCCCTAAAACTGGCGGCAACCCTCCTAGGAATTCTCCGCTGGCTCCCATCAGCAAACTAAACAGCAGCAGTACCACAACATCGGAAATAGCACTGCCGGAGAGAATGGCATCGCTAATCCCCTTGTCCACGCCCCAGCCCAAGCTCTTTAGGCGCAGCATACCGGGCACAATGACCGCAGGGGACTCCGGCGCCACGATCGCCCCCAGTAATAGCCCTTGGCGCACATCAAATCCCAGTAGGAGCATCGCTACCCCTGCAACAATCACCATTTCACACAAGGCGGGTAACACACCAAGGCGTAGAGCCACTGTGCCCTGCTGTGCCAATTTCTGGCGATCCAAACCCAGCCCCGCCTTCATTAAAATCACCATCACCGCAACGGCGCGGAAGGTGGGGGCTGCCGCCAGAACATCAGGTTGCAAGAGATTCAAGGCTGTCGGTCCGAAGGCCATCCCCACCAGAATCATGCCGATCAAGGCCGGTGCCCCCAGGCGCCGTGCCAACTGGCCACCCAAAAAGCCGAGGAGGAGAATCAGGGAAAGAGTTTCTAAAATCGTTGACATTTGGGTACATCTGAATTGGCCTCGACCTCAGAATATCGAATAGACGACCGTTGAAAATAGTAAGGCTACCGAGCAAATTACTGAGGGTCTTGCCTGGCTAGCAGGGAGGCATGACAGTTTGGGGATTCTCACCACATCAGGGCGGGTGATGGCAGCAGACTTGCGCCCCAATACGCAAGTAGATTATATCGCCACCTATCAAAAACTCTTTGACTTTTCGATGCCGCGGGAGCGGGTGATTGTCATTTGTACCGCTGGTCAACTCTCAATTACGCAGGAAGTGCTCACCCCCATTCGCTCTGATCTCAAGGGCGAATTGGAGTATTGTCTTAACTCACTGCCCAATATGTACGAAGCGGCGCGTTATGTCGGCGGCAAACTGCGGGAAGTCACTGAAAGCCATCGCCTTTCTCTTGGGGGACAAGAACCCTACCTCTACTTCATCTATAGTCAGGACAATTTTCTGCAAGCCACACCAGAAACCCCTTTTCTCCAGGTGGGTGAGACAAAGTATGACAAGCCGATTTTAGCCCGCACATTGCGCTTCGATACCGCCGTGGATGCGGGACTGCTCACCCTTGATTCAACAATGAAATCCAATATCTCCGTCGGCTCCCCTCTTGACCTAATCCTGTACCGTACTGATAACTTTGAGATGAGATCTATCACTGCGCCGAATTTCTCTTAGCTGATCCCTTTTTGGCAAGGGTGCGGCAATTCTGGGAGACATCGTTGCGGCGTACCTTCGAGGAAATACCCGACATTCAATGGAATCGGCGCCAGCTTTCCCCTACCTCCTCAATGGTGCTGCCAACACCGGTAACCCTCGTTGCAGAATAGGAGACGCAAGTCATGAGTTCCCTTTCATTGGAGCAGCAAGTAGCCGCCCTCGGTATTGGCTACATTAGGCAACATCTATTCCTGTGTGCGGATCAAACAAAACCCCTGTGCTGTGATAAGGCGGTGGGCTTAGAAGCATGGGAATATTTGAAAAAGCGCCTCAGCGAATTGGGATTGGATCAACCTAGCCCCCAAGGCTGCATTTTTCGCACAAAGGTACATTGTCTGCGGGTATGCCAACGGGGGCCAATTCTAGCAGTGTATCCCGATGGGGTATGGTATCACTCGGCAACACCGCCGGTTATTGAGCGGGTGATTCAGGAGCATGTGCTGGGGGGGCAGATTGTCCAAGAGTATCTACTGGCGTCACCATCGCCCGCAAGAGCAGGCGATCGCCCCACCAATAGCCCGCATGGGTAATGCGCACGGGTGTACCTTCCGCTAACGGTGCGCGATCGCTCTGGTGCTGGCGCGGATCAAAGGGAACACACTCCCCCACCTCACCAATCCTCTTGACCCCCCACAGTTCTAGCAGTTGAAACACCGGCTTGACTAGGGGCAAAATTCGCTGAGCCGGCACTGCGGGGTTTTGTTGCGCCGCATAGGCAGCCGTGGGCCAGAAGCGCAGAAAGGGTTCAAGGATCTGCAGGGCTTGGTATTGCAGCGCCGCCTCAGGGGTGGCTTCCCCATAGAACCACTGCAAGAATTCCAAGGGAGTGACCCCAAGCACCTGGGCGAGGCGCTCTAGGGTTTCAAGGCGCAAGCGGTGTAGTTCTCCCAACCAAATGGCATTGGCTTGCTGCCGCGTAAATCCCCTACGGCGCAGTTGACTCTTGCGGCTAATGCCGGCCATCGCAAGGCGGGCTTGCAGGCGCTGGCTCATGGCTCTAGCTCTAGTCGCTGCCCTGTGGTGGCATCAAAAAAGTGCAGATACTGCGGATCAGGGCGCAAATACAGGCGATCGCCCCGCCGAATAGGCTGTTGCCCCGGCAAGCGCACCCGCAAGGTTTCTCCTGTCGCAATCAGGTGCACTGCTAGCCCCGTTTCATGGCCTAGGGCTTCCACTAGATCCACTTGAACAGGGAAGGTACCGACTTCTTCAACTGTGGCCAACGCAAAATGTTCAGGACGAATCCCCAACCACACCTTCGATGCCGAGGGTAAAGGCTGGCTCAAGGGCAACTGCCAATGGTGGTACTGTATCTTTCCTGGGCTCAGGGTGACGGCTAAAAAATTCATCGGTGGTGAGCCAATAAACTCGGCAACAAAACGGTTGGCAGGGCGTTGATATAGGTCTAAAGGGGTGGCAATTTGTTGAATTTTGCCTCGATGGAGCACGACAATGCGATCGCCCATGGTCATTGCTTCCGTTTGATCGTGGGTCACATAGATTGTCGTAATGCCCAATTGTTGCTGAAGTTGGACAATTTGGCTGCGGGTTTCGGTGCGCAGCTTGGCATCGAGGTTTGAGAGGGGTTCATCCATTAAAAAGACTTGCGGGTTCCGTGCCATGGCGCGTCCTAGCGCCACCCGCTGTTTTTGACCACCAGAGAGCTGTTTAGGATAGCGATTTAGCAGGGAATCAATTTGTAACATCTCGGCAATCTGCATCACCCGCTGGTGAATTGCCCGCTCACGGGAAAAAGAGAGTTGCAGTGGTTTAGGGAGCGATCGCGTCCAGCGGGTCAGGGCTGCTTCCAGCGGCGCGGGCAGAACCCCCTTCAATTGGGTAGTGCGGCGCAGACCAAAGGCCAAATTGTCATAGACCGTCAGGTGGGGATAGAGGGCATAGCTTTGAAAGACCATGGCAATATCCCGCACTTTGGGCGGCAAGCCATTGACTATGCGATCGCCCACCCAAATCGTGCCCGTGGTTGGCTCATCCAAACCGGCAATGAGCCGCAGCAGCGTACTCTTGCCACACCCTGAAGGCCCCACCAGTACCAAAAACTCGCCCGCAGCAACCCTCAGATCAATTCCCTGCAGCACTGTAACCTCATGACCGCGCTGGGAGTCGCGATAGACCTTGGTCAATTGTTCAAGGCGTACACCCGTCACGATTGCTGTCCTAGAGGGGCTAATTGGCTAGAATCCCACACTGGGGCTAATCTGACAAGGTGTCTAGGCAAGGTGCAGATTTAAAACTGAGCGGGGGGCGCGGCGCACCCGTGCCCGAATTGTCGGTAGTCCGAGACGTTGGCAGGCTGCGTAGCGATGACACCCCGAAAAGCCGTAGTATTGGCCTTCGACTTCCAGCACTTCAATGGGTTCCTGCTGACCAATTTCCGCAATCGAGGCCATGAGCGCCTCTACTTTGGCGGGATCCGTTTGCCGTAGCAAGGGACGACGAATGGCGTTGAGGGGCAAATCCAAAACTCGCATTGGCTTATCCAAACTCGTTATGAGTTTATTTTAGCAATTGATCCACAACTGGCAACAAGATTCCCTTGAATAACTTCTTAACTTTGCAGTATGAAGGTAGGGGTGGGCGTTTAACTGTTCATTGTGCAGTTTACACAAGGTTTTCTATGGGTTTGCAACGTCGCCGCTTCCTAACCCTTGCCGCCGCTGGTATGGGGACAGCTCTTTTTCCCCAAGGATTGCAACTGCTTTACCAGCGGGCAGCCCAAGGGCTGCCGATTACCACGCGGGGGTTTGGCCCACTGGTAAAAGACCCCAAGGGGCTTTTGGATTTGCCGGCGGGGTTTCAGTATCGCGTCTTCTCAAAACTAGGCGATCGCCTGAGTGATGGCACCCCTGTCCCCACCCTCCACGATGGCATGGCCGCCTTCCCTGGCCCCAATGGCACGACCATCCTTGTACGCAACCATGAAATGTATCCTGGCCTTCCCCGTGCCTTTCAGGGGGTCGTGGCTCCCAAAGACAGAATGTATGACCCCCTTGCCCCCGGTGGTACCACCACGCTGGTTATCAGCAAAGATCGCCAACTCCTAAAGCATTACGTTTCCTTGGCGGGAACCTCTCGCAACTGTGGGGGCGGCAAAACCCCTTGGGGGAGTTGGATTAGCTGTGAGGAGACCACGGCCACCCCGACGCAGCCAGGTCAGCACGGCCCTGTTCAAAAACGCCATGGCTATGCCTTTGAAGTCCCCATTGCCGCTAACGGCCCGGTCAACCCCGTGCCTCTAAAAGCCATGGGTCGCTTTCAGCGGGAGGCGATCGCCATCGATCCAAAAACACATATCGTCTATCAGACAGAGGATCGGGGGGATAGTCTCTTTTACCGCTTTATTCCTAAAGAACCGCGAAACCTTGCCGCTGGCGGCGAGCTACAGGCACTGAAAATTAAAAGTGCTCCCAAACTGAACACTGGTCAAGGCTTGCCGCGTCGGCAACCTTTTGAGGTGGAGTGGGTACCGATTGCCGATCCTGATCCCGCTACGGATACAGTGCGCTACCAAGGCTATGAGAAGGGGGCTGCTCGGTTTGTGCGCAGTGAAGGCCTCTGCTATGCCAACGGCGCCTTTTACTTTACAGCCACCAGTGGCGGGCAAAAGCAGCTGGGGCAAATCTGGTGTTATCGTCCCGGTCGCACCTCAACAGCGGGTGGTACGATTGAACTGTTTGTTGAGTCTGCGGGTAAAGACGTTCTTGATTATCCCGATAACTTGACAATGGCTCCTTGGGGAGATCTCATTTGCTGTGAAGATGGCAATGATCGCACCAACCGCCTAGTGGGGATCACGCCCCAAGGACAGCTCTACACCTTTGCCCGCAATGCCCTCAATGATCAAGAACTCACAGGGGTTTGCTTCTCACCCGATGGCCAAACCCTGTTTGTCAATCTCTACCATCCGGGGATGACCTTTGCCATTTGGGGGCCGTGGCATCGCCGAAGTTAATGCCCATAGAAAAAAGGAGTCAAGTTATCCTTGACTCCCTCGCTATTTTCCTACTGACTTAACTCAGCACTTCCGCCCACTGTGATTGCTGCTTTAGCTGAGAGCCACATAGGAGCGATCGTAGGTGGCACCAAACACGGGGTTAATTTTTCCTTGGATTTGGCTCCAGTAGTGAGCGGCTGTCACAGGCATGCCGATTGCTTCTGCCATACGGGCAAGGAGGGTTTGTTCACGGCTTTTAATCATCACATGATGTGCCATGGCCAAGGAGCGAGCCATGTCGTTAACCGTTGCCGTCATGGGCACAGAAGCCACGCTATCGGCCAAGCGAGCAGCGGGAACGCCTGCAGGCTGTTTGCCTTTTTGATACTTAACCCCACGGTAGGTCATGATTTTTAAGGATTCTTCGGGAGGATGCGTCACAGGAGCCACTCGGTAGGTGCTACCGCGATACTTGGCCACCACATCCGTTGCTTGGGTGTTGATCGCTGGAGGAACGTAGTTGTATTGGACGCCGCGATAAGTAAGAGTAGTCATCGTTTTCGCCCCATTTTGAATACAAAGTGAACTGCCTGAGGCGCGTTCCTTCGGGATTTTTTCCCTACTTCCGTCCCTCGCGAAGGTACAACGCTGACAATTAAACTCGGTCTGAAAAGCGCTTACTGATGCCCTGCGAGAGATGAACGATTGATTTCTGTATCTAATTTAACAGTTTCTCGATCTTAAAACAAGCTGTTCATCGAAATTTACAATCGTCAAGTCACGACTCCCCTAAGAAGGTCATGGGCTGAAAAAATAAAAAGGCCAATCCAGCGGATTGACCCAATTGAATGATTTCTGAAGGTTTATCGAGAAGTGGCTTTAGCCCTCTGCTAGGGGATAGACACTCACACGCTTGCGATTTTTGCCATAGCGCTCAAACGTGACCACACCCGCAATCGTCGCAAAAAGAGTGTCATCACTGCCGCGGCCGACGTTGACCCCAGGGTGAAACTTTGTCCCCCGCTGCCGCACAAGAATGTGACCTGCTTTAACCACTTCACCACCAAAGCGCTTGACGCCTAGACGTTGGGCATTTGAGTCGCGACCATTGCGTGTGCTACCTGTTCCTTTCTTGTGTGCCATGTTAACCTCCTAGGGATTCACCGTTGAGACGAATCTCGTTGATCATGATGCGGGTGAGTTCTTGGCGATGGCCTTGTTTCTTGCGGGTTTTCTTTTTCGGACGCATTTTATAGACAATCACCTTAGGACCGCGCCGATGCTCCATCACCGTACCAGAGACAACCGCACCACTGACGTAGGGTTGACCCACGTGAACTTGGCTATCGGTTTGCACCAACAACACCCGTTCTAAATCAATTGTGCTGTCCGGCTCGACGGGAAGCCGCTCCACATCGTAAAATCGCCCGGCTTCAACGCGCAGTTGCTTGCCACCGGTTTCAATGATTGCGTATGCCATAGAAACTAAAAAACTCCTTGCCGTGCAGGTGAGGGGATGCGTGCCTCTTGGAAAACCTGTTCCGTGCAAACTCAACAATTTGCCATCATAAAATTTATACCCTATGGCTGTCAAACCCTGAGCCGACCCAAGGCAGACTGCCTGTTGAACGTTTGCTCAATTCGGGGTGCTCATCGAGAGAGATTTCCTTAAACATGTCTGGATAGTAAAAGACAATGAGAGTAGTCCCAACACCAATGACATCTTCATGGTGGAGGAGAGTGATGTGCTCAATTGGGAGGCCATTGAGGAATGTGCCATTGCGGCTGTGGTAATCACTAATGAAATAGAGGGGCTGCCCCTTAAAGAGAAAGGCGTTGATAACCGCATGCAGCCGCAAGACATAGATATCTTTGAGGAGAATACGGCAATCGAGTTGGCGACCAATGGTCCACTGGCGATCGGGACTGAGAATAACTTCCCGTTTCGGCAAACCACGTTCGCGAATGATCAGCCATGCTTTGGCACAGTTTGATGCTGACATGGATGTCTCCCCTCCTTGTGAGATGCCCTCTACTTCTTTGATTGCCTAGATCACAAATGTGGCTCCATCCCCTTGGGCTGCTTGCCAACTGCGGGCATCAAAATACAAATCTTCTAGGGAAATACTGGCCAGGGCATCCTGCAGTTTTTGGTGCAGACGTTGCCAGAGACTCAAGGTCACCCAATCCGCTGTGCCATCTTCTGGTTGGGGGGGATGCAAAAACAGGGGGGTCGGCGATTCACCAACGGCAGTGAGGATGTCCCGCAGGGAAATGGCGGCGGGAGGACGGGCAAGTTGATAGCCCCCATAGACGCCCCGCAGCGATCGCACCAAGCCTGCGCGCCGCAATTCAATCAAGAGTTTTTCTAGATAGGGGGCAGGAATCTTTTGCCGCTCAGCAATCGCACGCACGGAGGCAGGCCCATAGTTGGGCAACAAGCTCAAATCCAATAGCGCCTTAATACTGTAGTGGCCACGGGTAGTGAGGGTCACGCTGCTTTGCCCACGGTGGTAATGTACAAAACCGCCTCTGTGGGGGGAATGCCTAGAAGGTCGTTGACCTGATCGTCAAAGAAACCACCAATGCCACTGACCCCTAACCCCAAAGCTGTGGCGGCTAAATTGAGCCGCTGTCCGAGGTGGCCAGCATCCATGTGCAGGTAGCGATAGGCTCGTTCCCCATAGCGAGCGATCGCCCGCTCCAGATTGGCGGTATGGAAAATGACCACTGCGGCATCGCGACCCAGATCTTGATTGAGGCAGAGGAAATGCAACTGTTCTTGAAAATTCTTGAAGCGAATCTGGCGCAGCTCATGCTCAGCCACAGCGTAGTAGTAGCAGCCCTCCTCGAGATCCCTGACCCGCGTCACAGCAATAAACGTTTCCACCAAGGTTGGGTCAAAGAAGCTGGGGGCTTCGTCCAGTCCTTGCTCGCGATAGTCCTGAGGATGGTAGGCAAAGGTAAGGAGAGCCGCCAGTTGATCCATCTCAATCCCTTGGCCACTATACCGACGGGTAGAGCGCCGCTGAAGAATGGTCTGCTCAAGAGCGGCTAAATTGTCTTGCCAATGAATGATGGTTTTGTTCAGACTCACCCGCAGGCCAAAGGGGAAGTTATATTTACGGGGGGCGGGTTCAGCAGGCACTTCGGTACTGCCTTTGGCAACGGTTGTTTCTGCTTTAGCCATGCTGTAGATAATCTCACTGTTGACCAGAGCACTGGCACGGTGATAGGCCTTGAGCAACTCACCACTGGCGATCGCCCCATAGTCATAGCAGGTGGCGGAAGCCAACACAGAGGGGAATGTGGATAAGTTTTCCCCCACTTCCAGCAAATTGGCAAGGGCCACTACCGCCAACACCCCCTCCTGTTCTGGATCAAGGTAGAGCAGTTCATTCATTTGCGCATCCACAAAACCACCAATGAAGTGAGCGCGAAAGTCATTGATATTGGCGGCCAGTTCCACGTTCCCCAAAAGATGCCCAAGGTCGAGACAAATGCGGCGATAGGCGCGATCGCCATAACGCCAAGCGGAACGATAGAAAACTGCGGTGACAATCAGGGCAATGTGCGTCCTTTCTAACGCTGGATGCCAAAGACAAGCGGCCTGTAATGCCGACCAAAAATAGCTTTGCCACACCTGCACAAGGGCATGGTCTTTCACTTGGTAGTTGTAAATGCCAGCGGGAATAGCGGTATCGTTGCGAGTGAGGAGATAGATCTCCGCTGGATATAGTCCCCCGGCAGAGGGGGCTGCCCGCATATAAAAGGGTTGATCTGGATAGGGAACTACTCCCGTAATGCCATAGCTACAGTACAACAACCGTGAGAGTCGCCGCCAATAGGGGTGGGCTGTTTCCTTTGCAGGTTCTAAAAACGGCTTCAAGGAGAAGGAATGGCCAAAAGGATAGGTTTTGAACGGATTGGGCTGGCGACTAAAATCCAGCGGTGCAGCCTGTTGGGCTAAGCTCTCAGGGGCATACTTGGTGCGTTCGTGGTAGTGCTGTGCCAGAGAAAGCGGTTGAACCCCCATTGTGGTGCCTCACCAAGTTAAGAAAGCATTAAAGAATGTGAACTTGGCCAATAATTTCCCGTACAGTCAAAAAGGTTTAGGTAGAAATACTTAGTCACAGTACAACACTCTCTATACCATTATGGCCAAATTCAGCAATGAGGAACTATTGGCAGCCTATGCAGCGGGGGAACGGGATTTTCGAGGAAGCGATCTGACGGGTCTGAGTCTTTTTGACACTAACCTTAGCGATGCCGATTTTAGCAACAGTAATCTAGAGAATGCCTATTTGCCCTATTGCCAGTTAAATCGCATTCAGGCAACCGCTGCCAACCTCCGCCACAGTGAATTAGGGGATGCTCAGTTGTATCAAGCCAATCTGACGGCAGCGAATCTTGAAGGCGCAAGTCTTGTACGAACCAATTTGCGGACGGCAAATTTAGAACGGGCAAACCTACAGGGGGCTAATCTACAGGGGGCGGATTTACGCTATGCCAATTTACGACAGGCCAATCTGCGGGGGGCAAACCTGCAACAGGCTAATTTAGAGCGGGCAGACTTAAGGGAGGCGCAGGTACAGCGTTGTAACTTTTTTCGAGCAACGGGCGCCGATCTGTCGGTTGCTGTGTGCGATCGCACAACCATCTATCCCGATGGCTATTTCTATCCCTGAGTTAGGGTAATTAAGGTAACGGGATTAAGGGGCTGGAGGCGGTGGCCTTGACCTAGGGGAACCGAGCGGCTAATTTGCACCTGCAAAAGCTGGGGGCTGATTTGATGGGTCTGGCACCACTGGAGAACTTGCCCTTGGTGTTCGAGGGTCGCGATCGCCAGTACAAGGCGCCCACCGGGTTTCAACTGCGACCAGCAAAAGTCTAGATTAGCCAGTAACTGAGCACCACTGCCGCCAATAAACACGCGATCTGGTGGGGGCAAGCCCCTGAGGCTCTGCGGCGCTACCCCTTGGACAGGGATGAGATTGCTCAAACCAAAAGCGTTGCGGTTGCGCTCAATCAGTTGGAAGCCAACTGCCGTTTTCTCAATGGCATAAACCGTGGCTTGGGGGGCAAGGCGGGCAATTTCTACGGCCACACTGCCGGTGCCGGCACCCACATCCCAAACAGTTTCTACTGTGCCCGTGAGGCCAAGTTCAGCCACAGCGAGTACCCGCACCTCCCGCTTTGTCATCAAGCTGGGGCGATCGCTAAACGTGAAAAACTGATCATCCCCCAAACCAATCAGCGGTTGTTCCCGAGGAAGCAACTGCTGGGGTTGACGTAGCAGCACCACTAGATTCAGCGGATGTATTGGCGGCAGTTCCGTCACCGGTTGGGCTAAATCCCAGGGCAGAATGGCTTCATCTTCACTCCCAAGGGCTTGACACACCCATGCCCGATAGGTCACCGGCAGGTGTAACGCTTGGTATAAACGGCCAATAGCAGCAATATTGGTTTCGCCATCGGTATAAATGGCAATTTTTGCCACCCCCTGTTGCAACAGGGGCACCAACCCCACTAAATCGCGACCATGGGCACTGTAGATGACCGCATCTTGCCAAGGGAGCTTGAGGCGGCTAAAGGCCAACTGTACCGCACTCAGGTGGGGATGAAACGTCAACTGCTCGGGGGCAAAGACTTCTAGGAGCCAGCGTCCCAACCCGTAAAACAGGGGATCGCCACTGGTGAGAATGACCACTTGGGGGTCAGAGGTTGTTTCCAAGTGGTTTTGAATGGCCTTGAGAGTGGCACGAAAGTCCCGTAAACAGAGGCGGGGGATGTCTCCTTGGGGAATCAACTGGAGGTGGCGATCGCTCCCCACCAAGAGCGTAGCCTTGCAAATAATTTCCTGAGCTACTTTCCCCAAGCCTGCTAGGCCCTCTAGGCCAATGCCTACCACATGAATCGGAGTCACACTGGCTCCTCGCTATAGGCCAACTCCAGTAGGGCATTGACAATTGCTGCTGCCACAGGCGATCCCCCCTTGCGGCCGGCAACGCGAATTTGGGGCACAGGGAGTTGCGCCAGGGCAGCCTTTGACTCCACCACGTTGACAAAGCCCACGGGAACACCAATAACGCCCGCCGCAGGCACAGGGGTTTCTTGCAGGCAATCGCACAGAGCTAGAAGGGCCGTTGGCGCATTCCCAATCACAAACAGACCGTAGGGGCAGTGTTGCCAAGCCCGAATCATCCCTGCTGCGCTGCGAGTTTGACCGGGGGCAGTGTGGCTACCATCGTCCAGCGCGGTAATGATTGGGTTTTGAAAGGTACGACTGGCCATTGTTTGAATACCAACACTGACCATGGCCACGTCCGTAATAATCGGCACGCCTGAGCGCAAAGCTTGAGTCATGTGGGCGATCGCCCCCGGCGAAATTTGCAACAGTTCCTTAAACTCGAAATCGGCGGTGCTGTGGATCACCCGCCGCAAAATTACATAGCTAGGGGGATCAAAATTGTGAGCACCGATCTCCCGATCAATGATGGTAAAACTGGCTTGGGCAATTGGATGTAGCAAAGACACAGGACTTTTGGTACAATAACAAGACTGTCTAAACTAGGAGAGATGGCCGAGTGGTCGAAGGCGCAGCACTGGAAATGCTGTGTGGGGCAACTCACCGAGGGTTCGAATCCCTCTCTCTCCGTTCTAAATTGTTGGCTTACTTTCTTTGACATCCTCCAGAGATGCCTACGGCGCTCAGGCGCGGCATTGAGCTGCCCCTGAGTCGCTGCGGTGGGTTCCTGCTGCTGGCAGCGCAATGCTGCTCACTTCACAGGCGATCCGGGCGTGCCCCGCCCTCAACACATTGATTGCGCCAACTAGATCGGCGTTGTTCTCATAGCCGCATTCCACGCACACACACTGGGACTGTGTCCACCGCTTATCCACCGATACATGGCCGCAACATGGGCAGGTGCGACTTGTGTGCTGCGGCAGCACCGCCACCAGCCTCACGAACCACTTGCCGCAAGACTGGCTGAGGGTAACGTTCTTGACCGTGCCCAGAACTTCCCGGCTATTGCGATAACGCAGCCAACCAAGCTTGGGCACAAACAAACGGCTGTTGGCTTGATCGAGTTTGATCTGTGTCGGGTCAGGATAACAGAAGCTGTCCGACTGGCCTTTCTTTTTGGAACGCGGGAATCCAGCCCGCTTGGCGAAGAAGTGGGCGTAGGCGCGCTCAAAATCTTTGAGCGACTGTTGCGGTGGGTGCACTGGTGCCTCTGAGAGCCATTTCGTATCCGTGCTGTGGCGCCACGCGGTCAGCAGTTGGCACAACCCGGCATACCCCAGCGTCGGTTGGCCTGGTTTGTAACGCTCCTTCTGCAACGCCAGAGCCTTGTTGTCAACGAACCGGCACGAGCCAGTAAAGCGGCGCATTTGCCGCTCCTGCTGGCCGTTGGGCATCAGTTCGTATTTGAAGGCTTGGATGCGTCGCATAGGGTGAATTATACTATTGGTCTATGATGGATGACAACAATATTCGGCACGATAGACATTGCGTCTTTAAGATGAAAACCCGCAAGGCGTGGTTTCGGCGTAGCCAAACTAAACCCCAAGGACGGCTGCGCTGTCTGCGCTATCCTTGCCCCGCCCTGTTAGCTTGAGCGGTATGGCGGGGCGTGTCGCGCACAGGGTCAAAACAAAGGGAAAAGTAGCTGCTTTAGAATAGAAAGCAGCACAACCAGTGCCTCAGGAGTTTTAATGCTTAGTTGCTCGCTCTATTGAGGATTCTTAAGAATGCGTTTCCCCTCCGTCCCTTTAATGCTGATTGCCAGTACATTAACCACACTACCTGCCTTGGCCAATTCTGTTGCCATTGGCACCATTCAAGTCAGCCCAGACTTGCGTTCGGCATTGCTGTCGCTGCCCAATCCTGCCGCGAATCCGCATGCTTTACAATCTGTCAGTGATTTAGCAGAGCTTGAAAACCGCCTAGAGATTCTCCCTGTGCCTACTCGCCCGGAACCAAAAGTTTACAGGCAGTTTGAGGAGCCGCGCAATCATCGTGGTCTTGGTTTTAAGGTAGGTATCTAACGCTCAAGGGCAGCGCTTTTGGCAGCGCGAAGTTGGCCACTGTGTTGATCTAGGAAAGCTTGAGCGGCAAGGGCATCCAGTCCTGTCCAGTACATCAGCAGGGCACGTTTCACTTGATAACCACTGCGTTCCAAGAGATCTGCTGCCGCTGCGCGGTCAATCCCCGTGAGATCAGTGAGAATCCGCAGGGCACGATCCAAGAGTTTACGATTTGTAACTGCCACATCCACCATACGGTTGCCATAAACTTTGCCTAGCTGCACCATTACTCCGGTGGAAATGATATTCAGTGCCATTTTTGTCGCAGTACCGGCTTTCAACCGGGTGGATCCAGCAAGGAGTTCAGGCCCTACTAGCAGACGAATGTCAATATCAGCGCTGCGCTGCACCTGATCCGAGGGGACGCACGCCATGAAAATAGTCAGTGTGCCCACTGCTTGGGCGGCATCAAGGGCGCCATGAACATAGGGGGTAGTGCCTCCGGCAGTAATTCCTATCACCACATCTTGGGCGGTAATCTGGCGATCGCGCACCACGGCTGCTCCATCTTCGTAGCGATCCTCAAGCCCTTCAGAACTGCGCACAAGAGCTGCCTCACCGCCCGCGAGAATACCCTGAACCAAATAGGGAGGGGTACAAAAAGTGGGAGGACATTCCGCGGCATCCAAAATCCCCAAGCGACCACTGGTGCCCGCACCCACATAAAAAAGCCGCCCCCCCTGCCGCAGACGGTCTGCTGTGGCGGTGATGGTTTGGGCTAGAGCCTCGCGTGCTTGGGCAATTGCCCGTAAAGTCTGAACATCTTCACGATTAAAGAGATCAACCAGTTCTAGGGGGGTGAGCTGATCCAGATGCTGGCTAGCGGGGTTAATCTGCTCAGTTAAGAGATGGCCACGATTGGGAAGTTCTGAGTGGTCCGTCATGGCCGCGCTGAAATTTCTGCCATTTCAATCACTGTGCCCTCGTAGTCCTTGACTAGAAAATTAAGGGGGCGATCGCTGCGCAGTTTGTAGCGCAACTGCCGCCGTTGAATCCGCAGCAACAGGAGTTCCAAGCACTCACGGTCAAAGCAGACATGGCGCTGACGGTTGCGCTCCCCCTTGCTGGCACCGCTAATCACGTGCAGTTGGGTGTTTTTCTTGAGTTGGTACCATAGACCATCACTGGGGCTAGGACGCCTGGGGCTGCTGTAGCTCAAAGCTGAGGGCACATAGAGGGGATCCATTGAGGCTACACCAAGGGTTTGCTCGTAGTTGTAGTAGTAGTGGAGTGGCACATCGGCGATCGGTAAGTTTAACTCCTGCTCGTAGAATTGCTGCGCGTGCTCTAGATCCGAAACCATGATTGTATAGACTTTGGGGGCACTGGACAAAAAGAGCCACATTGCCCCTGCGTAGCCCATCAGCAGCATGATCATAATTCCTTGGGTGGAGAATACCCCGTCCCAAAGACCATCCAGCCAAGCAAACAAAGGAGGAGTCAACAGCATGCCAATGTTCTAGGAAAGTTTCCTTTTATTGTAGTCAACAGAACTCATCCTAGGTTATTCATCAGCAAAGATATAGTTGTAGAGTTCTTCAGGCTTAGGCTCAGGACTTTCCTCAGCAAAGGCCACCGCATCATCGACAATCGCTTGTACTTTCTGCTCAATGGCACGCAGATCTTCGTTAGTGGCAAGTTCTTGCTCCACAAGGTAAGCACCCAGCTTTTTGATGGGATCGCGCTTCAGCCAGAATTCTTTTTCTTCTTTGGGGCGCAGTTCATCGGGATCGGCGAGCGAGTGACCCCGGAAACGGTAGGTCAAGGCTTCAATCAGGGTAGGCCCTTCACCCGCACGAGCACGGGCGATCGCAGCTTCCGCAACGGTACGTACCGCCAGTACATCCATGCCATCTACTTCCTCGCCCACCATGCCAAAGACCTTGGCTTTCTTGTAGATTTCAATTTCGGAGCTGGCACGCTCATGGGCCATGCCGATCGCCCATTTGTTGTTTTCAACCACAAACAGAATTGGCAATTTCCACAGTGCTGCCATATTCAGGCACTCAAAGAACTGGCCATTATTGCTGGCACCATCGCCAAAGAAACAAGCTGTCACCTGATCAGCCTTGGCATCGCCCATCACTTGACGGCGGTATATTGTCTGAAATGCTGCGCCCAGTGCTACGGGAATGCCCTCAGCTACGAAGGCAAAGCCCCCCAAAAGATGATGCTTGGCGGAAAACAGGTGCATTGAGCCACCTCGACCCTTGCTACATCCTGTAGCCTTGCCAAAGAGTTCGGCCATCACCTCACGGGCAGGAACACCAGCACTCAGCGCATGAACGTGATCGCGATAGGTACTGCACACGTAATCATCAGGACGCATAGCTTTGATCACGCCTGTGGAGACGGCCTCTTGACCGTTGTAGAGGTGGACAAAGCCAAACATCCGCCCCCGATAGTACATTTCGGCACACTTATCTTCAAAGGTGCGCCCCAGTACCATATCTTCATAGAGCATTAACCCTTGCTCGCGGGTAATTGCAGTTTGAGGAATGGACAAAGAGGGCAGACTACGCTCTTGAACCATAGCAGGCAGTGATCAACCTAGGGTAAACGCCATACCAACAGGGCAAGCCGCCGTTGGCATCACCCTATTGTACTCAAATTACAACCCTTTTCTTAAATACAGGATTAAAGGGTCTGCAATCTCCTCCTAATCAAAGGAAATCAGTCCCCCTGTCCCCTGCTGCTCTGAATTTGCTCAGAAGTCCCGCAGATTGGTATGGGATTGCCAAGGCTCTGGATCGCTGCGGCGCCAAAGCAAGGGGGAATAGATGTGGGCGGCAGCCATTGCCTCTGGATCAAAACGTTGTGCTAGGGCTGTTTCAGTAACAGATTGAAGCGTTGAATGCCCAGCATTTGCCTGATGGCGATCGCGGAAACGGAGCGCACTGTCCACCAAATCTTTAGTTGTGATTTCTCTTCCCCTTTTGCGGAGATAGCACCAAGGTTCGTTGCCTCCATCGGCAGCGCCTGTGAGTAACCAATGCAGACCGTGCCCTGCGGCAATTCCCTCTTCTGCGGCTGCGATGAGTGCTTCAAGATCCTCAAGCGGCTCCCTATGGGGAATCGCAGTCAAAATTGCAGCAATGAGTGGTCAACACCTAACTGCCCAAAAGGAAGGCAATGAGGCACAAGCCATAGAGGAGACCAAACTTCACGGCATTGAGAATTTCGCCAAAGAGGGTCTGCCGCAGTTTCCAGCGATCGCTATAGAACAAGGCACTAATCACTTCAGCAACAATCGTCACAATGGAGGAGGCGACAATATCTAAATAGCCCAGTTGACCCGCGGTAGAGGAAACCGCCAAGCCTAAAAGTACGCCAAAGAGAACTGCAATGCTCAGTGTCGCTAGCCGTCGCCACGGATTTTTTAACTGCTCCTGAATCCCAGCGCCTAAGCGATCAAGCAGGGTATTGAGGCGGGTTTGCTGCATATACTCAGGATAGGCAAAGGTTGCTAAAGTGAGCAGAAAGTCAATGCTTGCCAGTATATGTTAAGTCGTGTTACTGATGCGGTCTATTGGTTAAATCGCTATATTGGGCAAGCAGAGAATATTGCTATTTTTTACCCACAGGTCTTTTGAGTCAATGGGATCCCTTGGTATCAATAACAGAGAATTTGCCCTTTTGCAGGAATACTATGGCACTTCACCTATCCTAACTCCATCATCTCCTGTCTGCGGTCAGTATGGGACCCTGCCACATCCATTCGCGAAGTGATTTCCTCAGAAATGTGGCAGTAGGTGAATGCCTTTTACACTGTGGTGCGGGAAGCGGCTAAAGCTCCTGCCCAAGTGGAGATCGTTAGCTTCTTGAAACAAGCCAGTGACTTCTTTGCTAGCGTGATGGATAGTGCGATGAACTACAATGAAGCGTAATACTTTGGTTAGAACAATTTAATTGAGCTGAGACTAGATCAGCCGTATTTGTTCCGGTCTGGGGCATGGCTCCCTTGATGTTTAATACTACTATATTATTATATGTACTATTACTGATTATATTATTATATGTACTATTACTGATGATTCCTAAAAACAGCCAACAGAATTAGAGGCTTCCCTAGGGCTGACGGTGGGCTTGATGCTGCTTGAGGTACTGGCGCCCGTTTTGAATGACCGCTAACATTTCCTTGAATTGGCGTTCCATTTCCGCAAGGGTGCGATCGGCATAGGCATCAGCTTCCTGTTGCTGCTGTTGACATTGATGACGGGTCGCTTGGCGCAGATGGGCGAGTTCTTTTTCCGTGTTTTGCCGTAGTAAATTAATTTCCTCAATGGCACGCTGGCGCATAAACTCCACCTCTTGCTGCACCTGCTGGCGAATTTTCTGCGCTTCTAGTTCTGCTTGCTGGCGAATCCGCAGTTCATCGGCAATTTGGGCAGCGCGTTGCTCTGCGGCGCGGATAATTTCTTGGGCACGGTGCTGGGCTTGTTGAATGATCTCATCCCGTTGATTGAGAATCCGCTGAGCCGTTGTAACCGATTCAGGAATGACCCGCTCAATCTGCTCTAAATGGTTAAGAAGCTGCTCTTCGTCAATGAGCTTACGCCCCGTCAGTGGAATCTTCGTCCCTTCGAGAATGATCAGTTCTTCCAGCTTTTGCAGTTGTTGCAGCAGTTGCAAGGAGGTCGAAGGAACATTACAGGCCTCGTTTACTCCAGTGTTGGTTGAGATGGGATCGGCGTTTGAGTAAAGCATGCTTCTAAATCCTTGGCAACAGTGGCTGGTACTAGATGACGAACATTACCGCCAAATCGGGCAATTTCTTTTACTAAGCTACTACTTAAGAAACTATACTCATTGGACGTGGTGAGGAACACAGTTTCAATTTCTGGCCAGAGGCTTTTGTTCGTGTGGGACATCTGCAGTTCGTATTCAAAGTCCGATAGAACCCGCAGCCCCCGCAGGAGAACTGTTGCCTGTTGCGATCGCGCGTACTCAACCGTCAGGCCATCAAAGGTATCCACCCGTACATTTTTCAAGTGGCCTGTTGCCGCCTGTACTTGTTTAATGCGTTGGCTGACGCTAAAGAGGGCTTTTTTCTGGGGGTTGTGGGCGATCGCGACGATGACTTCGCTAAACAGACGAGCACCCCGCTCAATAATATCCAAGTGCCCTAGAGTAATGGGATCAAAGCTTCCGGGATAAACAGCAAGCATAAGTAGCTCAATGACAAGATGAGAGGTTAAACAGCATCGAGGGAATGCGTAAGACAATCATCCCTGATTTCTAGGAGCAGCGCATACCATTGCTAGATCGGCAGGCCCTCCGCGATCGCTCAGAAATTTTGCAAACGTGCTGTATCTTTACCATCGGCTCTACAGCCAATACCACTACGGGAAATGTATATAGCAATAGAGCGACGACAGTTAACAAAAGTTAATACAACAATTTGTAATTAGAGTATAAAAA
>NZ_JARJMS020000022.1:0-12849 GCF_029335995.1 Thermosynechococcus sp. Uc | reverse complement strand
TGGCTCCCGCCAAAAATGTCGAAGACTCGCTGCTGCTGCGGTTTGGCGTCTTGGCCATGGTAATTGTTGGCTTGGTGGCCACGGATGTTGCAGCAGATACGGCCAATAGTATTTGGGCAGTTCCCCTCTCCATTGCTGGGTTTGGTTGGAGTTGGTGGGCACGGCGGCAAAAAAATATTGCAGCGAAGCTGGCGATCGCCATCGGTATGTTGATGGCGTTGGCCATCTTTTTAGGACGATTGACAACGCTCAATCAAGATTCGCAGATTCTGCTGACAGAACTTTTAATTCAATTACAAGTCCTCCATAGCTTTGACTTACCTCGGCGCAAGGACCTGGGCTACTCGATGGTGATTGCCCTCATTTTAATTAGTGTGGCAGCTAGCTTCAGCCAAACCATGATCTTTGGGCTGTTTCTTTTGATCTTTCTGGCGATCGCCCTACCTGTACTTGTTCTTGACTACCGCTCGCGCCTTGGCTTGCTCTCCCCTACCCTGAAATTGCTGCGCTTGCCCTGGCGGCAATGGGTTGGACTTTTTGCTCTGATTCTCGGCTTGGGGATGGTGGTCTTTCTGCTGCTGCCGCGCTTCCCCGGCTATCAAATTCGCACCCTGCCCGTTAGTGCCGACATTCAGGTGGAAGGGGAGTTTGACCAAACTCGCGTGATCAATCCCGGCTATGTCAGTGGTCGTAGCCGTGGGAATGGGGGTGAGGAGCTGGCCAATCAAACGTTTGCAGACAGGGGCAGTGAACTCCCTTCTGAAACTTTTGACAGTAATTTTTATTACGGTTTTAACAGCGAAATAGATCAGACCTTTGGCCTGCCAATGGTGCCCCGGGAACTCATGCGGGTGCGCTCCCAAGCTCCCGGCTTCTGGCGTGTCCTTGCCTTTGATCAATATACGGGGCGCGGTTGGCGGATTAGTCGCAACGATGAGGCAGAAGTGCTGCGGCGCTCCCCTTGGAGTTTTCGCTATTTGCTGCCGCAGCAACAACTCTCCCAACTGACCACACGGGAAGTGATTCAGACCTACACGATTGTTTCTGAGTTTAGTAACCTTATTCCCCACCTCTACGAACCCCGTGAACTCTATTTCCCAACCCGTGAAATTGCCCGCGATCCTGATGGGGGGTTGCGTGCCCCTGTACCGTTGCCACAGGGGTTAACCTATTCCGTGATTTCCCAAGTGCCCGTGCGCGATCGCTCCTTGTTGCGCAAAGCACCTAAAATTAATCATCCCCTCGGCTATCAGCAGTACCTAGAGGTGCCTAGCCATCTGAAGTCGCGACTGCTAGCGCTGGCCAAAGAGCTGCTTGCCAAAGCCGATCGCCCGATTCCTGAACCCTATGAGCAAGCTCTTTACCTCACCCAAGCTCTGAAGCAATCCTATGCCCTAAAAACAGATATTCCTGAATTGGGCAAAGATCAAGATTTGGTCGAAGCCTTTCTTTTTGAATGGCGAGGGGGCTATCCCGATCACTTTTCTAGTGCCTTGACGCTGCTGTTGCGCAGTATTGGCATTCCCAGCCGCTTGGTAACGGGACTCGGAACAGGAGAATTTAACCCCTTTACGGGGTTGTATGTGGTTCGCAACACCGATGCCTATGCCCTCACAGAGGCCTATTTCCCGAATTTGGGCTGGTTTCTCTTTGATCCGATTCCAGGACACGATCTCTATCCAGCAACCCTAGAGGTGGATCAGACCTTTAGTGTCCTGCAGCAGTTTTGGCAGTGGGTGACGGGATGGCTGCCAACACCAGTGACGGGATTCTTGGGCGCTGTCTTTGCAACGCTAGAAACTGCCCTGCGAAAATTCTTTGATCTGTTTAGTCAAGGGCTAGGGGGCGTTGTCCAAGGAATGTTGATTCTCTTTGCCAGTATCATTGTTGTTTGGAGCTTATGGTACGCTCTCCAGACGTGGCAATACCGCCAACGGTTGCAAAAACTGCCGCCGATTGCTCGCCTCTATGTGCAAATGCTCGATGGTTTAGCACAGCAGGGCTTACCCAAGCGACCCAATCAAACTCCTTGGGAATACGCGCGATCGCTGCAAACCTGTAACCGTCTTGATGCCATCAGTCAACGTGCCATCGAAACCTTGACACAAGCCTATGTAGTTTGGCGCTATGGTGGTGAGCAGCCTCCTTTGGCTCCCTTGAAGCGCGCTCTAAATCAACTGCGACAACAACACTGGCGATCGCTACAACGCACCATAGCGGATTTTCGCCGTCGTTAATCCTTGTCCTTTGGGTTAATCTCCTCGGCGAGGGCATCATGGCTCACCAGCTCAGTCACCAGCACTTTATCGACACGATTGCCATCCATATCCACCACTTCAAAGCGCAGTCCATCGGTTTCAATGTAATCTCCCGACTGGGGAATGCGGCCAAAAAGGGTAATGATTAGCCCGCCAAGAGTGTGGTAGTTGGCGGTGTCTTCCTCAGGCAAACTTTCTCGCCGCAGTAATTCCTTGAGTTCATAGGTGGAAAGCAAACCATCCAACAGCCAAGAGCCGTCCTCCCGCTGAATAATTTGTGGTTCTTCGCCTTCTTCATGGTGCAGCGTGCCAATAATCGCCTCCGTGAGATCATTGAGGGTAACCAGCCCTTCAATCCCGCCATACTCGTCGGTAATTAGAGCCATGTGCTGACTCGACTGGCGAAAGAGTTCAAGGACATCGAGTGCCGGTAGACCTTCAGGAACAAACAGCGCCGGTTGCAAAAGCTGGCGCAGATCAATGGATTGCTGAGTTAAGCGGGCGGCTAAAAAGTCCTTGGCAGAAATAATCCCTAAGCAGTGATCAATCGTTTCTTCGGCAACGGGAAACCGGGAGTGGGAACTGGCCAGAATATCGGCTTCGATTTCCTCAAGGGGAGATTCAATATCTAGCCAGACAATGTCGGTGCGGGGGGTCATGATGGACTGAATCGGGCGATCGCCCAAGTTGAAAATCCGTGCCACCATGTCCTGCTCTGCCACCTCAAAAAGACCCGCCTGTGCCCCTTGCTCAATCAGTACCTTAATTTCATCCTCAGTAACGGTTTGGTCGGCGGTGGTGGTAATGCCTAATACTTGCAAGATGGCATCTGTGGAGACACTTAATAAATGCACAATTGGGGCTGCTAATTTCGTCAGCCATGTCATTGGTTTAGCAATATTGCAGGCGATCGCCTCCGGATACGTCATGGCAATGCGCTTTGGGACGAGTTCGCCAATCACAAGGGAAAGATAAGTGATGCCCGTCACCACAAGGGCAATACTGAGGGGCTGACTGTACTGTCCTAGCCAAGGTACAGGACTGAGAACTGCCTGTAACCGCTGCGCCAAGGTTGCTCCCCCCACTGCCCCACTGAGAATACCAATGAGGGTAATCCCAATTTGGATAGCGGAGAGAAAATTATTGGGAGAGTTGGCTAATTTCAGTGCAGCTCTGGCTTTGCGTTTACCCCGTTTTGCCAGTTGTTCGAGGCGGACTTTGCGAGCAGAGACCACTGCGATTTCAGCACCAGCAAAAATGCCATTGGCGATGATCAGCAGCAGCACAAGTAAAATTTCTAAAGCAGCGGCAGACATTGCAGCTATGCTTCTAGGGGTAACCCCAGATATACAGTCTTGGTCGGCATCGTCGGTCGTCAGGCTGATTCAAGAGACTGCTCCTTTACTGCCGATGTTGTTTCCAACATGCTCAATAAATCGCTCCTTGTTATGTTGCCCTGTCGAGGGGATGTGATTCCGTCATTAAGCAGGTTTAGCTGTTTTGAGGGGGTTCCATCCTTGTGAAAAGGGCTGTTATAGCAGTCAGGATACTGGAATCTGGGAGACTCTACAAGGGGGAGAGGGAATCTGAGAATAGACGTGATGTTTCCCTAGCTAGCCAATGCACGAGTGGCTTCAGGGTTTCATTACCCGAGGGGCAATCGCCATGCTGGTGCTGTTGATTGTAACTTTTCTCTGGAGCGCAGAGGTTCTCCATTGACTGTCAGAACCTATTACCCCAATCTATGACTTGTGCGGATAAACCCGTCCTTTCCAAGCACCCCCTTGGCCTTGCCAGTGGCGACGAGCCGAATCCAGTGTCATTAGCGTATAGAGGAAGGCAATCACGGGGAGTGTCAGTGCCCAAATGCTATTGAGGCCATAGAAACGAACCGTTGGCCCGTAGGCGATCGCCATCCCCCCCCAGGTGAGTCCCCCCATGGCGGCCAAGGGCAGAGATGGACTAATGAGACCAATACCAAGGGCAAGGGGTGCCCACAGATACACGAATGTCATGCCAATTACAGTTCCTACAAGCAAGAGGGGCGAATAGGACAACTGTGTATAGGCGGTGCGAGCCACCATCTGCCAAATACTGCCCAGGGTATTGTAGGCACGCAGACTCACAGTAGTCGGTGTTAGCCCCAACCAAATGCGGTAGCCGGCTTGCTTCACAGCGGCGGCCAAAGAACAATCATCAATCAGGGCATCGCGAATACGGGCCATGCCACCAATTTTGTCCAGCGCTATGGGATCAATCAAAATACAACCGCCGGCGGCAGCGGCTGTTGACCGCTGCGGATCGTTGACCCAGCGGAAGGGATAAAGCTTGGCAAAGAAAAAGACAAAGGCGGGAATGAGTAATTTTTCCCAGACACTTTGGCAGCGCAGTTTCACCATCAGGGAGACAAGGGCACACTGTTGCCGATGGGCGTGGGCGACCAATTGGCGCAAATTTTGGCGATCGTGGGCAATATCGGCATCGGTGAGGAGCAAGTAATCGGGGGCAAAGGCACGAGCCGCCTCAATGCCTTGGGAAAGTGCCCAGAGCTTGCCAGACCAACCCCCAGCAAGGGGGGCACCTTGCAACACCGTTAGGCGATCGCCCCGATCCAGATCTAGGGCAGTTTGGCGCGCAATCTCCCCTGTGCCATCCGCGCTTTGATCGTCCACCACGATCAGGTGCAGGGTTCCTGGATAGTCCTGTTCTAGGAGCGATCGCACGCTGGCACCAATGACAGCAGCTTCGTTGCGGGCCGGAACCACAGCAACAACCGTTGGCCAAGCCCTGAGGTCTCCTCCTTGGAGTCGTTGATCCATGCGCCAAAACTGTCCCCAAAAAAGCAGCAGGACTAGCCAGATTAGGAGGGCAAGACCCGTTAGACTCAACAGAAGTAGGGTGAACACAGGAGGCATGATCATTACAGTTCACTGTCGAGGACTTCTTCAGCCATGGGATGAAGACGCTGATGTTGCTGTCGTCGCGATCGGCGGCGATATTTTTTTGCATCTAAGAGGGGTTCAAGCCGTTGCTGACCTTGGCTGTCACTCTTAGCCTTGACGCGGGTCACATTTGCCAAGGATGGCTCTGGACTGGCCATTGCTTCTAGCTCATGCAAATACTCAAGGTAGAGGGGATAGCGCTCCCAATCACCGCGTACACAGCAGCCCGGTTCCCGATCGTGGCGACAGTTATCAAAGAGGCACTGATCCTTACTGAGGCGTTGGCGAATCTCTGGGAAAGCTGCCGCCAGTTGCTGGGGGTCTTGGGGCAGTTCGGGCTGGTTAAAGCCCGGCGTATCGGCAATCCAGCCCCCCTCTGGCAGCGGGAACAGTTCCACATGGCGAGTGGTGTGCCGCCCGCGGTGCCAGTGATTGGAGACCGCACCGACGCGAATATCCTCCCGAGGCGAAAGATGACGGATCAAGCTACTTTTACCCACTCCCGACGGGCCACAGACCACTGCAACCTTATGGGCGAGGCGGGGTTGCAACGTTTGCCAATCCGTTCCTACGACGAGACTGAGAATATCACAACTGTAGCCCCATTGCTGCAGGCGATCGCGCCACTGCTGTTGCTCCTTTAGCGAAACCAAATCGGCCTTGGTAAAAACCACGTGAATCTGGACGTTCAAGCCCTCTACAGTCAACAGAAAGCGGGTAATTTGATGGAGATCGGCAGGGGGATCAGCTAGGGCAAAAAGGAGCAAAACCTGATCCACATTGGCAATAGCCGGTCGCTGTAATTGATTGCGGCGGGGCAAAATTTCAGTGATCGCGCCCCGGTGTCCTTGCCAGTCGGGATGGCTAATGACCACCCAATCCCCCACACACACCTGTTGTCCCATCTTTTTTAGACGGGCGCGGCGCACACACAGCAGCTCCTCAATGCCATTGACGGGTTCCCGCAGCCGGACACGGTAGTAATTGGCCTGAACGGCTCGCACCAAGCCCACCAGATCACTCATGCGGGACGCTGCACCTGAAGGGCAAAATAGTCCTGTCGTGGCTCAATTCCAAGGACATCATAGCCCGCCATCCGCAAACTATCCGGCACCTGCTCAATGGGTTCTCCCGCATCCAACCACACCTCAAGGGGCTGCTGGGGGGGCAACTGTTGTAGGCGCAGTTTTGTGCGCACAAAGTTCAAAGGACAGGGTATTCCCCGTAGATCCAATGTTTCCATGGCAGGGCAAGTAACCAACTGCAACTATCTTCCCAAAAAGGTGACCACCTTGGCGAATACCTGCTCCCGCTCCACATCAAGGGGTAGCAAGTGATCTGAATCCTTGAGCCAGTGCAATTCCTTTTGGGAACTGCCCAGTTGCTCATAGATGAGCTGTGCCCCTTGGGGGTCAACGGTGGTGTCAGCATGGCTTTGCAGAATCAGGGTTGGTGTTGTGATTTGCGATAGTTCCTGCTGCACTTGGGCAATGAGATCGAGGGCACTGCAGACTGCTTGGAGGTTAAAACTTTTGAAAAAACAGGCGGCCTCTGCTGCTTGACGCAGGGCACGATCGCGAATCGGGAGGCGCCGCCGAGGCAACCAAGGAATCCACTGCCCAAAGGATTCCACTAGTATCTCTGGAGCAAAGGGAAAAAGCCAAGGCCGATAGATCCGTAAAAAAGGGGCAAGAAGCACTAGCGCATCAACAGGAAAGTGATGGGCAAGATGGAGCGCCAGCGTTCCCCCCGTCGAAAAGCCGACCACAGCAACCCTTGGGTAGCTCTCTTGCAAAGCTTGAAAGGCAGTGACCACCGCCCCATACCACTGCGGCCATCTTGAGGCCGGCATTGGAGCAGCGGGGCAATCGTGTCCCGGATAGAGGATGCCCTGAACAGTCCAACCCACTTCGTAAAGTACCTCTGCCAAAAGTTGTAGTTCATAAACTCCGCCCCCTAAACCATGGAGCAGTAAACAGGCGCGATCGCCCTCGGCGTGGCTGTAGAAAAAGGGAAGATTGACAAGGTTCACCCATGGACTCACAACCGATACGTTACTCCCCTAAAAAATCTACCCCGATGCCAGCGCAACCGAGGTAGAGGACGCAATGTTCATCTAGGCGGCAATGAGCCTACAAGCGTTCATGGAATGTGCGGTTAATCACATCCAACTGTTGTTCACGGGTGAGTTTGGTAAAGTTCACCGCATAACCGGAGACACGGATGGTGAGTTGTGGGTACAGTTCGGGGTGATCCATGGCATCCAACAACATTTCACGGTTAAGCACGTTGACGTTGATGTGGAAGCCCTGATCGTGGATGTACCCATCAAGCATATTTACTAGGTTGTTGATTTGATCTTCCCGTGTCTTGCCTAAGGCACTGGGCACAATGGAGAACGTGTTGGAGATGCCATCTTGGGCATGGACATAGGGCAGCTTGGCCACAGAGGCCAGTGAGGCGATCGCCCCTTTCGTGTCGCGACCATGCATGGGGTTAGCTCCCGGAGCAAACGGCTGACCCGCTTTGCGCCCATCGGGGGTATTCCCCGTTTTCTTGCCATAGACCACGTTAGAGGTAATCGTGAGGATGGACTGGGTAGGCACGGCGTTGCGGTAGGTTTTGTGTTTGCGAATTTCATTCATGAAGGTTTCCACCAGCCACACCGCAAGGCTATCCACGCGATCGTCGTTGTTGCCATATTTGGGGAAATCGCCGTTGATCTCGTAGTCCACCGCCAGCCCCTCGGCATTGCGGATCACTTTCACCTCCGCGTACTTAATGGCTGAGAGGGCATCCGCCACCACCGATAGACCCGCCACACCACAGGCCATTGTGCGGAAGACATCGCGATCGTGGAGTGCCATCTCCAACCGCTCGTAGCAATACTTGTCGTGCATGTAGTGGATGACGTTGAGGGTATTCACATACACTTTCGCCAACCACGCCATCATTTGCTCAAAGCGCGGCAGCACTTCCTCCCACTTCAACGTGTCAGCGGTAATCGGTGCAAACATGGGCGCCACTTGCTCACCAGAGACTTCATCCCGCCCGCCGTTGATGGCATAGAGGAGGGCTTTGGCTAGGTTCACCCGTGCGCCAAAGAACTGCATTTGCTTGCCAACCCGCATAGCTGACACGCAGCAGGCGATCGCGTAGTCATCGCCCCAGTAAGGGCGCATTAGATCATCGTTTTCGTACTGGATGGAGCTGGTGTCAATCGAAACTTGGGCACAGAAGCGCTTGAAAGCCTCCGGCAGGTTTTCTGACCACAGCACCGTCAAGTTGGGTTCAGGAGCAGGACCTAAGGTGTAGAGGGTATTGAGGATGCGAAAACTGGTTTTCGTCACCAATGGGCGCCCATCCAGCCCCATCCCCGCAATGGATTCAGTGACCCACGTAGGATCGCCAGAGAAAAGTTCATTGTACTCCGGCGTGCGCAGGAAGCGTACCATTCGCAGCTTCATGACAAAGTGGTCAATCCACTCTTGGATATCGGCTTCTGTGGCCGTACCTTGGCGTAAATCCCGTTCAAAGTAAATGTCGAGGAAGGTTGAGACCCGCCCCAGGGACATGGCCGCGCCGTTTTGTTCTTTGACAGCCGCAAGGTAACCAAAATAGAGCCACTGAATCGCCTCTTTGCCATTCGCCGCTGGCCGTGAAATGTCAAAGCCATAGCTGGCGGCCATTTCCTTAAGTTCATTGAGGGCTTTAATTTGCTCTGAGAGTTCTTCCCGCAGGCGGATGGTTTCTTCATCCATCACATCCAGTTCTAGGGAAGCCTGCTGAGCCTGTTTGTCAGCAATCAAGCGATCCACCCCATAGAGAGCCACGCGGCGATAGTCGCCAATAATCCGACCCCGACCATAGGCATCCGGCAGTCCTGTAATGATCCCCGATTTACGGCAACGGCGCATTTCAGGGGTATAGGCATCAAAAACGCCATCGTTGTGGGTTTTACGATATTTAGTGAAGATTTCCTTCGTGCGCGGGTCTAATTCATAGCCGTAGGCTTTAAGGGAAGTTTCAACAACACGAATGCCGCCAAAGGGCATAATCGCTCGTTTCAGGGGCTTATCGGTTTGCAGGCCAACGATTTGTTCTAACTCTCGATCGATGTAGCCCGGTGCGTGCGCTGTAATTGAAGAGGGGACACTGGTATCGGCATCGAGAACGCCTTTTTCTCGCTCTAGGGCCATCAGATCTCGCACTTTTGCCCAGAGTTTCTGGGTGCGATCGCTGGCGCCCGTTAGGAAGGAGGCATCCCCTGTGTAGGGGGTATAGTTGCGTTGAATAAAGTCGCGCACATCAATGCGATCGACCCAATCACCACCCGTAAATTCTCGCCATGCCGCTTCCGGCAATTCTGTGTAGTATGTACAGTTCATAATCAATGTCCTCATCAACTGTGCAGCAATCTTTCGCGATCGCCTCGAACCGACAGCAATCGCCCCTTCAAACCTACAAGAACCTACTAACTGCGCGGGTTAAAAAGGAGGAAAGACTTTACTTGGCTTAGGAATAATCACAACAAACGAGCATTTTGTAGGTCGAGTTTTGTTGCTCTCTTTTTGGCCTTCTCGCACCTACACCCCTATTATAACCCGTGGGTTCTAGGGTCTTATGTTTATAAAATTTTTGCAAAATTTTTACGAAAAGTAAATCTTTTTTCATTGGTTTAGGCCGCGATCGCCCCGGCCTGTGAGGTCATTTGCAATCGTTCAATTGTTGTATCCAACAAGACTAAACCGGCCTCTAGACTTTCAATGCGGCACAATTCACTACGCAGTTCTGCGGCATCCGCAAAGCCCTTAGCGTACCACGTCAAATGTTTACGCGCTTGGCGAATTCCCCGTTCCCCCTTGTATTCCCAGAGGGCAATGAGATGATCCCGCGCACATTGCAGACGCTCCACCACCGTTGGCGCAGGCCGCAGTTCCCCAGTTTTCAAAAAGTAATCAATTTCCCCCACCAAGAAAGGATAGCCCATTGTTCCCCGTGAGCACATCACTCCATCCGCCCCCGTTTGCTCCAAGCAGCGCACTGCCGCCTCTACGGAGAAAATATCACCATTGGCAATCACCGGAATACTGACGCGTTCCTTCACCCGCGCAATCCACTCCCAGCGGGCTGGGCCATTAAAGCCTTGGGCGCGGGTTCGTCCATGAACGGTAATCATGGCTGCGCCGGCATCCTCCATCGCCTTGGCAAAATCAAGAATATTGATTTCTTGATCATTCCAGCCAATGCGGGTTTTGACCGTCACCGGTACAGGCACCGCTTCTGAGACAGTGCGCACAATCGTGGCCGCTAGTTTCACATCCCGCAGCAGGGAGGAACCGCCGCCGTTCTTGGTAATTTTATTCACAGGACATCCCATGTTAATGTCCACGGTATCGGCTCCTTCGGCCACTGCCTTGATGGCTGCCTCTGCCAAAAAATCTGGCCGGCAGTCAAAGAGCTGAATACTAATGGGGTGCTCATTGGCATCCACTTCCATAATCCGGGGCAATGTTTTCAGATAGTGCAACCCGGAAGCACTGACCATCTCCGTGTACATCATTGAGTGCGGGGCATAACGGCGCACCAGTCGCCGAAACACCAGGTCAGTCACTCCCGCCAACGGGGATTGAAACACCCGACTGTGCAGAGTGAGAGAACCAATCTGTAAAGGGGTTGCCACGCGAGCTTTTAGCTCAGGGGAGAGGGTTAGCATCTTTGCACACAGGTTCAGTGGTGCCCAAGTACTTGCTCTCGATAGGCCGAATAAACCGCCTGCACATTATACCAATTCAAAAAGATGCGAGCCACTTCAAAGGCAGCTTGGGGGTGATTACTGCGAATAAGCCATTGTAGGATGGGAGCTATTGTTTTTTCATTGAGAATTCCTCCTAGGGATAAAACTGCCCAAAGGAAATAGTGAAAGGGAGTCATTTGAATCATGAGCCTGACTTCCCAAGTGGGATGTTTTTTATAGAATAGAATGGCCATTTTTCCCCTTTCAATTTCTTTTTGAATCAGAGCCGGAACCTGATCGAGGGCAAAGGGGGGATGCCAGTGGTAACCAACGGCCTCAGGGCATTTGAGCAATCGCAACCCCAATCGCTTTAGGCGAACCCCCAGTTCCAAATCCTCCCAACCGTAAAGTTGAAACTGGGTGTCGAACAAACCTGCTTTTTCCAGCCAATGACGGGCGATCGCCACATTCCCCGTTGCAAAATAGGCCGCTGAAAAATCAACGACCTTATATGGTTCTGAAGTTGGCTCTTCAAAGTTGCAGGTATTGATCACACGACCATAGGAGAAAGCAGGAACCTCGGTCATCTCCTCGATACCCAGACGTTGTTTTTCTTGAATTAAGCGCTTCACATGGGCTTCTAAAAAAGTGTCAGTGACCACCAAATCGCTATCAATAAAGATAATCCAGTCCCCCTTCGCCACCTGAAGCCCCAAATTACGGGCAGCCGCAGGGCCAAGATGTTCCTGTTGAAGCCAGCGGACACAGGGAAATTCATCACGATGTGCCTCAAGCCACTCAATGGTGTTGTCCGTTGAACCATCGTCAACAATAATGACCTCATAGTCTTGGATGCCCAGCTCTGGATGCCATGTTTGATGGGCGATCGCTCGCACACACTTTTCTAAAATGGGCAAGCGATTATAGGTGGGAATCACAACACTGAAAAACATGATTACTCCTGAAACGCGGTCTTGAGACACTCAACTAGCTCATTCTCTCCAAAACCCAGCTATGGAAACGATGGGAACAAAGGCGCAGGAACGAATGGTGGAGAATTTTTTCTGCCTCTGTTCCTTTATAACATTGCTTTAACTCCCGCAGGCGTTGGAAGGTTTTCCACAGGTCTTTCTCTGCTTCTTGAGCCTCAGTGGGTGAAATTCCCAGCTTTACACTGAGGATTTGCTGCCAGTGACGCGAACGAATCTGCTGACTATTTTTTGCCTGCTGCTGATGGTAAAGGCTGGAGGTTTGTTTCCGATGCACGCGGTATTGGAGAAGTACCTCTCGTACATTTCCCATCTTGAACCCTGCTGCCCATGCCCGCTGCCATAGGTCATAATCTTCCACCAGTGGCCACTCGGACGAGTACCGCAGTTCTTTGAAAACACTGGAGTGCCCCATAACAGATGGATGAGCAAAAGGTACCCCAAACAATAATTCAACTTCACAACCTGCATGGGAATGAGGATAATACCAGTACCCAGTCGCTGCACCCATGAGCTGAACAGAGCTGCCACAAAGATGTAATTGATTTTCTTCGAGAAAGGCAAGTTGATATTCTAATCTTTTAGGCAAGGCTAAATCATCTGCATCCATTCTGGCGATATACTGCCCCTTAGCAATTTCAATTGCTTGATTCAGTGTGTAAATTAAACCTTGATTATCTCGACGAATTAAATGAATCCGCTCGTCAAGTTTCGCATATTTTGATAAAATCTCAAATGAATCATCCGAAGAACCGTCATCAATGATAATCAGTTCGAAATCATTAAAAGACTGATCGAGGATGGACTTTATAGATCGTTCAATATACTGTCCAGAGTTAAAAACTGGTAAAATAACCGAAATAACAGGAACTTGATTTGTGTTCATCATTAAAAATAACTAAGTTACATCAAATTCTAATCCA
>NZ_JARJMS020000019.1:0-5324 GCF_029335995.1 Thermosynechococcus sp. Uc | reverse complement strand
GTCTCTTCCTCTTGACCGAATTTGTAGCCGTAGTTGGCAGACTCGGTTTCCGTGGATTCACGGATCAAGCTGGAGGTCACCAGAGAACCGTGCATAGCGCAAAACAGCGCGCCCCCAAAGACACCCGCTAAACCGAGCAGGGGGAAGGGGTGCATGAGAATGTTGTGCTCCGCTTGGACAGCAAGCATGTCGGTATCGGTTCCAGAGATCCCGAGGGGCATACCATCGGAGAAGCTGCCTTGACCAATGGGGTAGATCAAGAACACCGCAAAGGCAGAGGCCAAGGGGGCAGAGTACGCCACACAAATCCAAGGACGCATCCCCAGGCGGTAGCTGAGTTCCCACTGGCGACCCATGTAACAAGAAGCACCCAATAGGAAGTGGCAGATGATTAGTTGGTAAGGGCCACCGTTGTAGAGCCACTCATCAAGGGAAGCAGCTTCCCAAATGGGGTAGAAGTGCAAGCCAATGGCATTGCTGGAGGGGACAACCGCACCCGTAATGATGTTGTTGCCATAGAGCAAGGAGCCGGAAACAGGCTCACGAATGCCATCAATATCCACAGGGGGAGCAGCGATGAAGGCAATGACAAAGCAAATGGTTGCGGCTAACAGGGTGGGGATCATGATTACACCAAACCAGCCCACATAAAGGCGGTTATCGGTGCTGGTCACCCAGTTACAAAACCGCTCCCACAAATTCGCGCTTTCGCGACGTTGGAGAGTTGTGGTCATAGTCGTGATAAGTCCAGATATATGTTCTTTCGATTTACAAACCCTTGAAAGCAGTTGCAAACCGCAAGGGCTTAAGCATTAAGTTAATATTTGCTCTAAGGGATCGGGGAGAGGCCTAAATTATTGTTAGTAAAGCTAAATAGGTGATTATATTTTATTTATTTTTCTTGATGTTTTTATTTCCATTGATTGCGAGCGATCGCCCCCCTGAGGGCAAGCTCAAGGGTTAAGATATATTAAGCAACCGTGTTTAGGGCAGAGCCTTCCCATGCGCGTAATTTTAATGACTGGCAAAGGTGGCGTTGGTAAAACTTCAGTGGCAGCAGCAACGGGGTTACGCTGTGCAGAATTGGGGTACAAAACGCTGGTACTGAGTACTGATCCCGCCCACTCCCTTGCCGATAGTTTTGACCTTGAACTGGGGCATGTCCCTGTTCCCATCACCGAAAAGCTCTGGGGGGCAGAATTGGATGCCTTGATGGAGCTGGAGGACAACTGGGGAGCCGTCAAGCGCTACATTACTCAAGTCTTACAGGCACGCGGCCTAGAAGGGGTTCAAGCTGAGGAATTGGCAATTTTACCGGGGATGGATGAGATTTTTGCCCTTGTGCGCATGAAACGCCACTACGATGAAGGCCAATACGATGTTCTTATTATTGACTCTGCCCCCACAGGCACGGCATTGCGGTTGTTGAGTCTACCGGAAGTGAGCGGTTGGTATATGCGCCGCTTTTATAAGCCACTGCAGCGGATGTCTGTGGCATTGCGACCGATTGTGGAGCCAATTTTCAAGCCCTTGGTGGGGTTTTCTTTGCCCGATCAAGAGGTGATGGATGCACCCTATGAATTTTATGAGCAGATTGAAGCCCTTGAAAAAGTCCTCACGGACAACACCCAAACCTCTGTGCGTTTGGTAACTAATCCAGAAAAGATGGTGATCAAAGAATCCCTCCGCGCCCATGCCTATCTCAGTCTTTACAATGTGGCCACTGATTTAGTGGTGGCCAACCGCATTTTGCCGGAGACTGTTCATGATCCCTTCTTTACCCGCTGGAAAGAGACACAGCAACAGTATCGCCAAGAGATTCACGATAATTTTCATCCCCTCCCCGTCAAGGAAGTGCCTCTGTTTGCAGAGGAACTCTGTGGTTTAGCGGCACTGCATCGCCTCAAGGAAACCCTCTATGCCGATGAGGATCCGGCTCAAGTTTATTACCAAGAGCAAACGATTCGGGTAGTGCCCAGTGAGGGTCAGTACAGCCTTGAACTCTATTTACCGGGGGTGCCCAAGGAAAAAATTGAACTCAATAAAACCGCTGATGAGTTGAACATTCGCATTGGCAACCATCGTCGAAATATGGTGCTTCCCCAAGGATTAGCGGCACTGCAACCGGTGGGCGCGAAAATGGAGGCGGACTATCTAAAAATCCGTTTTGCCAGCGTCACTAGTAGTTAACAACAACTGCAATGAAATTTTCCTGTGTAACCTCCACTGAGCTAGCGATCGCCACTACAAACCTAACCAAGGTTTATCATTCTGGCCATCAGGAAACCCCGGTTCTTCAGGGAATTAACCTGAAAATCAAGTGCGGCCATATTCACTTACTGATGGGACCTTCGGGGTCGGGTAAAACCACACTCCTCTCGATTTTAGCTGGCATTCTTGCCCCTACCAGTGGTCAAGTGGTTGTCTTAGGCGAAGAGATTACCCAACTGTCCAAGGCCGCCTTGGCAAAGTTTCGTCTGCAAAATATTGGCTTTATCTTTCAGAGTTTTAATCTTTTCCCCGCCTTGACAGCCTTGGAGAATGTCGAAATTGCTCTCAATCTCAAAGGGATTAAAGGTAAAAAAGCAAAGGAAGAGGCTGCAGACTTGCTAAAGGCAGTTGGTTTAGGCGATCGCCTCGACTTTGTGCCTGCCAACCTCTCTGGGGGGCAGAAACAACGGGTTGCCATTGCCCGTGCCCTAGCGGGTGAACCGAAAATTATTTTTGCCGATGAACCCACTGCTTCCCTTGATTCTCAAAACGGCCAACAGGTGATCAACATTCTCGACAAGCTGGCAAAACAAAAGGGCTGCACCGTTATGATTGTAACCCACGACCCACGGATTACGGCCATTGCCGATCACATTACTACAATCGAAGATGGCAAGTTGACATCCTCCCCGGCCTGAAGGCCGGAGGTTTCCATTACAGCAGCACTCACTTCACAGGCGAACCGAGCGCGCGCCGATCAGATGAGCATTGTCCTCGAAGCTGCATTCCACACACGCGAACCGGAATTGTGTCCGCCCTCCAGTTGGCGACGGAACTCAAACCAGCCTTACCAGCCTTGGTCGAGGATAGACTTGACCCCAAGTGTCTACCCGGTTGTTCGGTTGTGCCTGCCGCCGCCTTGGACATCTCCGCACCCATAAGTCTTCAATACACACCATCGTCTGGCTGTTGCTGATTGCACTGGAGGTCTTGTGCAGAAAGTCACGGCGGGCGGTGGCGATGCGCTTCGCTTTCTTAATTTCACTTTACAAGAGAGCGCCTGCTGCGCTTTGCGCAAGGGGGCTTCCTGCCGCTGGAAGCGATTGAGCGGCACGATAAATGAGCCTAGCAAACCGGATAATGCCCAAGTCAATGGATACTGGCCAGTAGTTTGGCTTCCTCCTCTTTGGAAATGACCCGGCCTTGATTTTCGTAGTCGGGAATTTGGTCAAAGTAGAGGTAGCGATACAGATCTGCTGCAAAGGGATTAATTTTGCGCGTTACAATCTCTAGGTACTCCTTGTGAGTGGGAATGCGTCCCAGTAGGGCACAGACGGCTGCTAGCTCTGCAGAACCCAGATAGACCCTTGCCCCCTTGCCCATACGGTTATTGAAGTTCCGTGTGGAGGTGGAGAAAACCGTTGTGTTATCAGCAACGCGAGCCTGATTCCCCATGCACAGAGAGCACCCTGGCATCTCCATGCGGGCGCCAGCTGCCGCAAAAATGCCATAGTAGCCTTCTTCGCGCAACTGCTGCTCATCCATCCGGGTGGGAGGTGCAATCCAGAGGCGTACCTTCACCGCCCCTTCCCCTTCTAGCACTTTGGCAGCGGCACGGTAGTGGCCAATATTGGTCATGCAGGAACCGATAAAGACCTCCTGTACCGGGTCGCCTGCACATTCTGAAAGGGTTTTGATGTTGTCGGGATCATTGGGGGCAGCAACTAGGGGTTCTTTAATTTGGTCTAAATCCACCTCAATCACATCGGCATACTCAGCATCAGGATCCGCAGAGAGGAGACTGGGATTGGCCAACCATGCCTCCATCTTTTTCACCCGCCGTAAAATTGTCCGTGCATCCCCATAGCCGCGAGCCACCATATTTTTTAGGAGTACCACGTTGGAACGTAGGTATGTGGCCACCGTTTCCTCGCTCAGCTTAATGGTGCACCCTGCTGCCGATCGCTCCGCTGTGGCATCCGTCAGTTCAAAGGCTTGCTCCAGTTGCAAATGCGGCAGCCCTTCCATTTCCATGATCCGCCCAGAGAAAACATTCTTTTTATTCTCTTTGGCAACGGTGAGCTTGCCCTGCTGAAGCGCCACGTAGGGAATGGCATTGACAATGTCCCGCAGCGTTACCCCTGGTTGCAGCGAACCTTTAAAGCGCACCAGCACCGACTCCGGCATATCTAGGGGCATCACTCCCAAAGCAGCGGCAAAGGCCACCAAGCCAGAGCCGGCAGGAAATGAGATCCCCAGAGGAAACCGGGTATGGGAATCACCGCCTGTGCCCACGGTATCCGGCAGCAGCATGCGATTGAGCCACGAGTGGATAATGCCATCTCCCGGTCGCAGGGAGACGCCCCCCCGCGAGGTGATAAAGTCCGGCAGTTCTTTGTGGGTTTTGATGTCAACGGGCTTGGGATAGGCGGCTGTGTGGCAAAAACTTTGCAATACCAAGTCTGCCCCAAAGCCAAGGCAGGCCAGTTCCTTAAGCTCATCGCGGGTCATTGGCCCAGTTGTGTCTTGGGAGCCAACGGTGGTCATCACAGGTTCGCAGTAGGTGCCGGGACGGACACCGGCAAGACCACAGGCTTTGCCGACAATCTTTTGTGCTAAGGTATAGCCCCTGTTGCTCTCAAGGGGTGGCTGAGGACGGGTAAAGAGGGGACTGGGGTCTAAGCCCAGGGCAAGGCGGGCTTTGTCGGTGAGGGTACGACCGATGAGGAGGGAAATCCGTCCGCCAGCACGCACTTCATCTAAGAGGGTAGGGGGCTTGAGGGTAAAGCGACTGAGGACTTCTCCGGCGTCATTGGTGATTTCGCCGCGGTAGGGATAGATGGTCACCACATCCCCCATGTTCATTGAGCTGACATCGCACTCAATGGGGAGCGCCCCAGAGTCCTCCAGTGTATTAAAGAAAATGGGCGCAATTTTGCCCCCGAGACATATCCCCCCTGTGCGCTTGTTGGGGACGTAGGGAATGTCACGACCAATGTGCCAAATTACCGAGTTGGTGGCGGATTTGCGGGAGGAACCGGTGCCGACCACATCCCCTACATAGGCAAGGGGATAGCCCTTTTGCTTGAGTTCAGCAATCATTTGCAGTGCCC
>NZ_JARJMS020000010.1:0-39557 GCF_029335995.1 Thermosynechococcus sp. Uc | reverse complement strand
ACCAACAAACAGGTAGTAACATCAATATATATAAAACTCTCTGGCCAAAGAATTAAGTACTAAAGTAATATTAAATAATATCGAGACGGACTTAACTTAACAGAACCTCAATTCTATTAATCCCAATTGGGTATTCATACTTCATTGGTCAAGTATTATCCCTGAAGAGGTTTATACTAACTTTCGGGTTGTAGTTTTCCACATGACTGATTTGCCCTTTGGGCGTGGCGGTAGCCCTCTTCAAAATCTGATTCTAAGAGGCTATGAGGATACAGTAATCAGTGCAATCCAATGTGTTAAAGAAATAGATGCTGGCCCAGTTTATCTTAAGGAGCGTCTAAACCTGAATGGGACAGCAGATGAAATACTTATTAGAGCAAGCAAAATTATCGAAAAGATGATTGTTAAGATTGTTCGAGAAAATCCTACCCCTTTTCCTCAAGTGGGAGAAGTATCTATATTTAAGCGTCGACAACCTCATCAAAGCAAAATTGATTTTCATGAAGTTAAAACCTTAGATAAATTTTATGACTACATCCGCATGCTTGATGGAGAAGGTTATCCGAATGCTTTTATTGAAGTTGGTAATTTCCGCATTTCATTCCACTCCCCTCATTTACGGTCTGGTTGTGTAGAAAGTCAAGTTAAGATAGAGCTTATCCATAAATCTGGGGAAGGTAGTCAATGATACTAAGTTGGAACAGGCAGCAACCATTTATCATTGCTGAAATGTCAGGAAACCATAATCAATCTCTCGAAACAGCTCTGAAAATTGTAGAGGCAGTGTCTCAAACAGGTGCTCATGGACTGAAGTTGCAAACCTACACTGCCGATACAATGACAATCAACTGCAACAAAGATGGCTTTTTTATAACAGATGAAAGTAGTTTATGGAAGGGGGAATATCTTTACAACCTGTACCAAAAAGCCTATACCCCTTGGGAATGGCACCAACCAATTTTTGAAAAGGCTAAGGAACTAGGTTTGATAGCCTTCAGTACCCCTTTTGATTTAACGGCGGTTGATTTTTTAGAGGAGTTAGGTTGCCCGATTTACAAAATCGCCTCGTTTGAGAATGTGGATTTGCGTTTGGTAAAGCGGGTAGCGGAAACGGGTAAGCCTATCATCATATCCACAGGCATGGCGACGCTTGCAGAACTCGATGAAGCAGTGCGAACAATTCGGGAAGCAGGAAATGACCAAATTACGCTGTTGAAGTGTACCAGTACCTATCCTGCCGATCCGCAGGATTCTAATTTACGCACTATTCCGCATCTAAAGGAACTGTTTGGCTGTGAGGTAGGACTGTCTGATCACACGTTAGGAATTGGGGTAGCAGTGGCGGCAGTTGCCCTAGGCGCAACGGTAATTGAAAAGCATTTTACCCTTAGCCGAGCCGAGGGAGGAGTGGATGCGGCGTTTAGTTTGGAACCCCAAGAAATGAAACTATTGGTTGAGGAAACCCAGCGGGCGTATCAGGCTCTGGGGAAGGTTCACTATGGCCCTACGGAATCGGAGAAACAGTCGTTGGTTTACCGCCGCTCGTTATACTTTGTCAAAGACATGGCGGCAGGTGAAGTGATCACGCCAGAGTGTATTCGCTCGATTCGTCCCGGATATGGCTTGCCGCCTAAATACTACAACATCCTCTTAGTCAAACAAGTGAATCGGGCTATTGAGCGGGGTTCTGCTGTTTCATGGGAGTATATTGGCTGAGCTTAGAGGCGGAGTGGTTCTTCAAAAACTTGGACTTTAGAAAAGGGACACGTTTGAGGCAACGTTTCAGGGTCAAGGTGTTTCTCGATTGAGCGACCTTACCAGCGGAGGCTGCTGTACGTCTCGATGACCCAACTGTACCCAGCAATTTGAGGTGGCAATTTTGACCATTAGTTACACCCTCGACCCGATGAGCATCGCTCTAAAAAAAACAAATGCGTTACTGAGAACCATGTAAGGAAGAGCGACAAGCGTATCTAGAGCAACTCCAGACATGGATAGAGACAGAAGTGTTGAAGATAGATTGAGAGACTAGAAAAAAGGGAAGGAGTATTCCTCCCTTAAAAAGAAGAAAAAAGAACAATTTATCATGGCATCCTTTGAAAAGATTATTTAAGTCTATCCTCGAACATCTTAGCCCTTGTGACTATGCTGTTTTGAACTTGCAACCACTGCTCAAAATCTGGCTGACGTATGTTCTAGACCCCAGCTTAACGAGATGGGAGCCTTGTTTTATTGGCTAAATCGGTCAAGAATACAGGTGGAGAATGGGTTACCCTAAGGAATACCCTCGAAAATCTTTATAAGAACTCTGCACCACCTGACACTTGACCGACACACCTGCTTGGATTGCCAACACAGACATCTATGAGTATGAGTGCTGCTTCCTTGGGGGCATTACCGTGACGGGGATACTGGTAAAGGCCTTTCAGTTTACCCTCTGAGCTATTCAGCCGTAGCCAATTCGGTGCTGCCCCGCTGTTTGCGGCGGGTAAGGGTATTGAAGAGCAACTGCCCAATGGCCTTGATGAGATTGCCCTCCAACTCTTGAAAGATTTTCATGTTCATGCCAAAGGCAGCATTGGCCTCCTCCACGATTCGGTTGGCTGTCGCTTCATCCACTGCCATTTCATCCAAACGTTGGCGATACAGTTGCTTAAAGGCCTTTTCGTCACTAATGGATTCAAAGCGATAGAAGGCAGTGCCTTCCCCCTCTGGAAGATTCATGGCACGTTCAGCAATCCCCTTGAGGATTTGGCCACCAGAGAGATCGCCTAGGTAACGGGTGTAGGAGTGCGCTACCAAGAGTTCTGGGGCAGTGTTGGCCACTTCGTGAATGCGGGCCACATAGGCCTGCGTGGCTGGTGAAGGGGTAATTTCTTCTCGCCAGTTGGAACCAAAGTAGTAAGTGAGATCTCGCTCAAGGCTAGTTTTTCGATTCAGCTCGGGAAAGTAAATTTTACCCACGATGGGATGGTCTTTGAGACGTTCTATCTCCTGTTCCATGGCACTGTAAACGTGATAGAGGCTGGCAACGAGCTTACGGTAGGAGCTTTTTTCTACAGTGCCTTTGAGAAAGCAGCGCACAAAGCCAACGTTCTCGGCCATGGTGTGGGCTTTTTTGGTGCCTTCACGCAATTTCGTCGCTAGAGACGTCGTCATCACGAAATCCTTCTTAAAAATTTGCAACGTTTTGTTTCTAAAACTGACCGTATATCCAGTCTATTTCTCAGGCTAAGGGCAAATGACACCTTTTTTCATTAAAAATCATTAAGGCGATCGCGCGCCGTAGCGAGGGCTTGGCGCACCTGATCAAACCCCGTTCCCCCATAGCTGTTGCGGGCAGCCACTACCTGCCGCGGTGCAATCCGGTCGTAAATATCGGCGGCAAAGGCGGGGTGCAGGGCTTGCCATTCTTCAAGGGTCAAGTCTTTGAGGAATTTCCCCTGAGCAAGGCAGGTTTTCACCACTCGCCCCACCAAGTTATAGGCCTCGCGGAAGGGCACCCCTTTACTCGCTAGGTAATCGGCCACATCGGTGGCATTGGCAAAATCTTGGGCAACTGCGGCCGCCAAGCGTTCAGACTGAAACACCACCCCTTCTGCCATGAGAATAGTCATGGCCTCTAGACAGGCGCGGACTGTATCAACGGCATCGAAAAGGGCTTCTTTATCTTCTTGGAGATCTTTGTTGTAGGCCAAGGGCAGGCCCTTCATGATGACCAAGAGGGCTTGCAAATGGCCAAAGACCCGCCCCGTTTTTCCCCGCACCAACTCCGGTACATCGGGATTTTTCTTTTGAGGCATGATGCTAGAACCGGTGGCACAGGTGTCGCTGAGCTTGACAAAGGCAAATTCCTCCGAAGCCCACAGGATGATTTCTTCTGCTAAACGCGATAAATGCACCATGATCAAGCTGGCGGCACAGAGAAACTCAATGGCAAAATCGCGATCGCTGACGGCATCGAGGCTATTGCGATAGGGTTCCCGAAAGCCTAACAACTTAGCTGTGTAGTGGCGATCGATGGGAAACGTTGTTCCCGCTAGGGCACCGGCTCCTAAGGGACACACATTTACCCGTTGCCGAATTTGTTGCAGTCGCTCAATGTCTCGCTGGGTCATTTCCACATAGGCCAGCAGATGGTGAGCCAAGCTCAGGGGTTGTGCCCGTTGCAGGTGGGTGTAGCCGGGAATAAGGGTTTCCACGTGGGACTCTGCTAGATCGAGGAGGGTGCGCTGCCACTGCTGCAACTGCTGAAGAATTTGGTCAATTTCTGAGCGCAGGTAAAGGCGAATATCGGTGCCCACTTGGTCGTTGCGCGATCGCGCCGTATGGAGTTTTTTCCCCACTTCCCCGACCAATTCTATCAGGCGGCGTTCAACGGCAAAGTGCACATCCTCCGCTTCAACACCGGGGCTAAACTGACCAGCGCGGTATTCTTGGCGAATTTGCTCTAGGCCTTGGATCAGCGTTTCTGCTTCCGCAGGGGAAATAATTCCGGCTTTGGCCAGCATGCGGGCATGGGCTTGAGAGCCGGTAAGGTCGTACTCAATTAAGCGCAGGTCAAAACCAATACTGGCATTAAAGCGGGCGATCGCCGGGTGGAGGGCTTGTTCAAAGCGTTGGCTCCAAGGCTGGGACTGGGCGGTCACTGGCAGCTCGCAGGGCTAGAAGTTCAGCAGCTTACCAAAGATCCAACCAATGGCAAAACCAATGATCACTGCCCATAGTTGGCCAGAATCAACAAAGTTTGCCCAAGCTTTGGCCACGTCTTCCCCTAGCGTATCTTTGAACTTTTGGGCAACGATAATCTGCGGTTCAACAGTTATCTGGGTAGTAATCAGGTAGTTGGGTGTCGGGTTCATAGCCATGGGCGGGAAACGCAACTCAAATTTATCCTAGCGGAGGCAGGGGCAATCGTAAATCATGGGGGGAACTATAACATCAGTAAGTAAGTGTATGGTTAAAAATCTTTGATTTCAAAAGAATAATGGCAAGTGCTTTAGCGGGCGATCGCCTGCTGCATCTGGCTGCTTCTGTGGCATCCTGAAAGGGAGAAGTTGTGCAATTTGACCCCCCAAATCCTATGCAAACACTGCCGAGTCCTGTTCAAGCCACGCCGACAGAAACTGCCATTGTCCGTCGCAAAACCCGTCCTGTGCCCATTGGCTCGGTCATTATTGGTGGCGGTCATCCCGTAGCGGTGCAGTCCATGATTAATGAGGACACCCTAGATATTGAAGCTTCCGTAGCCGCCATTCGTCGTCTCCATGAGATTGGCTGTGAGATTGTGCGGGTCACAGTGCCCAGCCTTGCCCATGCCAAAGCCATGGAAGAGATTCGCGATCGCCTTTACAAAACCTATAAACCCGTGCCCCTTGTAGCTGATGTTCATCACAACGGCATGAAAATTGCCCTTGAAGTGGCTAAATATGTGGACAATGTGCGGATTAATCCGGGGCTATACGTCTTTGAGAAACCCAAACCTGATCGCACTGAATACACTCAAGCCGAGTTTGAAGAAATTGGTGCCAAAATTCGCGAAACCCTTGAGCCACTGGTCATCTCACTACGGGATCAGGGCAAATCCATGCGCATTGGCGTCAATCACGGTTCCCTTGCCGAGCGGATGCTCTTTACCTATGGCGATACCCCAGAAGGCATGGTGGAGTCGGCCTTAGAATTTATCCGTATTTGCGAGTCCTTGAACTTCTACAATCTGGAAATTTCCCTTAAAGCCTCACGTGTGCCGGTCATGATTGCCGCCAACCGTCTCATGGTCAAGCGCATGGATGAACTGGGCATGGACTACCCCTTGCACTTGGGGGTCACCGAAGCCGGGGATGGAGAGTATGGCCGCATCAAATCCACCGCCGGTATTGCTACGCTCTTGGCTGAAGGTATTGGGGATACGATTCGCGTTTCCCTAACGGAAGCACCGGAAAAAGAAATTCCCGTCTGCTACGGTATTTTGCAAGCTCTAGGGCTGCGGCGAACCATGGTGGAGTATGTGGCTTGTCCCTCCTGTGGGCGGACGCTCTTTAACCTTGAGGAAGTGTTGCACAAAGTCCGCGAAGCCACCAAACATCTGACGGGGCTGAACATCGCTGTTATGGGCTGTATTGTCAATGGTCCTGGCGAAATGGCTGACGCTGACTACGGCTATGTCGGCAAACAACCCGGCTACATCTCCCTCTATCGCGGCCGTGAAGAGGTCAAGAAAGTTCCCGAAGCCGAAGGCGTTGCTGCCCTGGTGGAATTAATTAAGGCCGATGGCCGCTGGGTCGATCCTTAAACCATTAGGCATTTGTAGGGAGTCAGACGATGACCACAGAAACCATTTTTAGTCGCATCATTCGCCGCGAGATTCCTGCGGATATTGTCCACGAAGATGAGCTGTGTTTGGCCTTTCGTGACATTAATCCCCAGGCGCCCGTGCATATTCTGGTGATTCCCAAAAAGCCGATTCCCCAACTCAGCTTGGCAGAAGCGGAGGATCACCGCGTGCTGGGACACCTCTTGCTCACCGCTAAACGTATTGCGGAGGCAGAGGGCTTAACGAATGGCTACCGCGTTGTCATTAACAATGGCCCTGATGGCGGTCAAACGATCTATCATCTGCACCTCCACCTACTGGGCGGTCGCCCCCTGCAGTGGCCACCGGGTTAAACCACCCAGATGCTCTGAGGCTCATTTAGCTTTGGGAGTGGCTCCCATCGGCGCTACTGGGCTGCTCCACGAGCGTCACCCGTCGCGGTTGAGCCAGTTGTCGCAGAACGGGCTGTAGGTTATTCAGGGTGTGGTTGAGGCTATCGAGAAGCAGTTGCAGATTGCCGGTATCAGCAAGGGCTTGCAGAGCTTGGTTAAGGGTTTCCAATAGCTGGAGTCGTTGTTGCAGGGTGCGATCGCTCTGGGCAAGGAGTTGGGCAATGTACTGACTCTGTTGCTGCAGTTCTTGGGCAATGGCGGTCTGTTGCTGATTGACCCGTGCTAGCAGTTCCCCTTGGCTGTACTGAATCTGAGTCACGAGGTGCTCAAACTGCTGAATAGACTGTTTCTGGCATTTCTTCAGTGTGGCCACAAATTGCTGCCGATCGCTGAGCACGGCACAAGCCAGTTGATTGAAGTTATCCAAGAGTTGTTGGAGCCCTTTCTCTGTGGGCAACTCCCTACGAATTGTTTCTTGAATTACTTCTTGGAGAGTTTTGCAATCTACCCCTGCGGGCGTACTCGTAACGGGGAGTCGAGGCAGCAGTTGATCGTTAATGTAGGTGTCAATTTGCAGCAGCAGCTTATTCTCCCAGCGCTCAACGATCACCATCGGGATCATTGCCAGAATACTGAGCACCAAGGCCACTAAGGTGGTGTCAAAGGCCACCGCTAGCCCTGTTGTCACACTACCAATTCCCTCCTTGATTTGGTTCACGTCCTGAGCCGTCTCCAAAAAGCTGGAAAAGCCACTGACAGCTTGGCTAATTCCGACCACGGTGCCAATAAAGCCCAACAGGGGAATTGCCCAGACCAAGACGCGGGGAATCGTATAGGAGGCATCGGTGGCTGCTGCGGCACTACCACTATCTTCTGCGGCGGCTTCAACAGCCACTTCCCGTTGGCCACTACTGAGAAATGCTGCTAGAACACGGGCACAGCGATTGGGAAGGAGTGTCCGCCGTTGGGCAAGGGTTTGCTGCAACTGCAAAATATCCCGCATGGAGGCAAAGGGATAATTGGCGGGGATCCAGATTTGACGGAGGCTGGGTGCCTCTTGTAAGAGGGCGATCGCCTTCAAAATCGTAAACACAAAGACTGTCCACGCAAAAAAAACAGCCACGGGTTGTGTCCAGCCCCGGTTGAGCAGCAGTTGACCAATGTAGGTTCCCTGTAAGGGCAACAGGAAAATATAAAGAATACCAGTGGCAACAGCAGCGATCGCTAACGCTAACCACAGAAAAACGGTGAGATCGCGGCGGGGAACCGCCACGGGCGTTAGGGAAGCGGCAGTTGTTGTCGAAACGGAAGAAGAAACTGTCATGACGATACTCAGGGGGCAACCATTTTTCAATCTATCGTGAAGGAGCCTTAAATTTCGGGAACCGCTGCTGCTTGCGGCCGCTCCTGTCCAATTACTGCGAAAAGAGGGCAAGAACACCACCGGCAATCCTCCAAAGCGGGGGAGTCAGGAGGGGCGCAAAGCCGTGCTGTTTCAAAGCGCCACCTAACCCTAAAGGTTGCATTGAACAGCTTTTGTCCAAGGGAACTTCCGTGCCTTCTCTAATAAACCTGTTGGAAACTTAAAACTCTCCTATTGTAGAAATGCTGAACTATTAAAAATGGCTGGCTGTATTACTGCAAAAACTTTTATGAAACGTTGCGATCGCCAGATTTCGCGGACATTCTTGCCAGGATCGGGGTGATTTGCGGCGGAGAGAGCAACCATGCCTGCACAGGTGGAAGAAAAATCAATTGTGCCAACGGTAGTTGTGGGGGTGGGTGGCACAGGGATTGAGGTGCTATCGCGGGTGCGGCGGTTAGTGGAGGAAACCTACGGTAGTCTAAAACAGTTTCCTGTGATTAGCTTCCTTGCCATTGACACCGATCGCGACTACAAAGTCAGTAACCCCCTCGCTGCCGGCTCTCCCCTCAAAGACAACGAAAAGCACTGGGCCAGTGTCAGTGGCAAAAATGTGCAGCAAATCATTCAAAACCTCGACAACTACCCATGGATTGCCTCTTGGTTTCCCAAAGAACTGGAGCGCAACATTACTGCCCTAGAGGCCGGCGCAGGACAAATCCGTGCCTGTGGTCGATTTGCCTTCTTTTGCAATTATCATGCCATCCAACAGAAGTTCCAAGCGGCTAGCGATCGCGTCAAAGGTCACGAAAGTTTTATGCAAAGTCGCTATGGCCTCAAGGTTAACAACAGTAGCTTAAATGTCTTTATTACGGGTTCCCTCTCTGGGGGCACCGGCAGCGGTATGCTCATTAGATCTTGGTTATTGTGTGCGTCACTGGCTCAAGGGGCAGTCAAGTCCTCTGGTTACGGGAATTGTGCCCATGCCCAATACCTTTGCTGCAATTAGTGTCGGCGATCGCGTACTGGCGAATGGTTATGCCGCCAACTCAGTTACTTTGCCGACTACCGCACCGAATACGTGGCGCAATTTAGCAGTAGCCTCAGCGATGAAGTGCGCTATACTTGTCCACCCTTTGACTTTACTTACCTTGTGGGCACCAAAAATGGCGAGAGTGAATTCAAGCTCGATGAGATCCGTGAGATGATTGCTCAGAATATCTTTTTAGATCTCACTTCTGACTTTGCTCCCCACAAACGCTCCATTCGTGACAATATTAAGGCGGCTTGGGCATCTCAGGATGCTGGGGGTCGGGGCTATCCCAAGAGCTTTATGGCCTTCGGTCTGAAATTCCCATTGCCCAAATTCGCGCTTCCTTGACCTATCGCCTCTGCCAAGATTTTATCCATTGGTGGCTCAATGAGTCTGTACAACTGCCACCGCAGCTATTAGAGGTCACCCAGAGCCTCCTAAAACCAATGAACTTGTTGGATATAGATTTGGTGCTGGCCCTAGCAGCCGCTGGCGATCGCCCCTACATGCAGGTCAATGATCTGCGCCATCAAATTAGCCGTGAAAACCTCTTGGAATGTACCCAACAGGGTGTGGGGGGCATGATTGGTGCCGAGAAGGGGAAAATTTTAAAATTTGTGCCTTGGCTCAGTGAACAGGTGGACAACTACCGGGCTGCCCACCTGCGCGAACTTAGCCCCGATGAGCGCCTCCATGGTGACTTTTTGCAGCGCATGTATGACAACCGCAATCAAATTATCCAGCAGGCTCTAGAAGGAATTGAGGGAAGTTTCAATGCCATCATTCAAGCCAAAGCCCACTTTCTGGCTAAGGAAGTGATGGACAAACTGGAGGAATGGCTGCAAGGGATGGAGGCGCGTCTTGCTAAGCTTAACCAGCGTCTGCTCAATTTGCGGGATGGCTTCAAGACAATGGCTGATAGCCAAGCGGATAGTGCCGATGCCCTGCGGATCAATGGCGTCAAGCTCTACGATCGCCAAGAACTCAACAATCTTTATCAAGACCTCGTCGAACGCTATGCGGGCGCCAATACCGGAGTGGCCTCCACATTTACCATTGGCCTCAATCAACTCTGTACTACGACAGCAACAACGGTGTTGCAGGAGGCCAGTCCGCTCTGGAAGGAAACCCGTACCGCCAATAAGGTCATGCGTCTATTGGATTTGGCGCAACTTGCGGATGTCCAAGAAAGTGACTGCGGGAGATTATCCAAGAAACGGTACGCCGCACTGTGCAAAATGCCCCGCAAGAGAGCCGCCTTGTACGGGATTTGACGGCTTGCGATCGCCTGTTGCAGTTTTATCGCAATGACGAAGCCGAGATTCTCAATGCCCTGCGCATCGCTGACCAAAAATCAAAGCCCCTTCTATTGCTCTCGCAGGCAGTCATGAGCGGTCGCGATGCCGGCTTCACTCCTTCGCTGAATACCAATATTGCCATTGTTGGCGGTGAAAATACGGCTGATTTGGCGGCCAGAAAACTGATTCCCCTGCTAAAAAACTTAGTCAAACCCAATGGCCAAAGTATGACTAGTGATGACATTAAACCCTTGGGCGATCGCGAGCGCCACCGCATTGTCTTTGTCCAAGAAATGGGCGGCTTTTCCCTGCGCTGTATTGAGGGCATGGCTGAGCTGCGCCAGTCCTATCAAGATTGGCGAGGCCAAATGATTACCGCCAAACGCGCCCGCCTGCAGGGGGAAAATCGGGATTTACCCATCCCTGTCCATCTCCAAAAGGATCCGCCTTTTTGGGATGTCTTTCCAGAGAACCCACAAATTTTGAAACTGGTGGTAACTGCCCGTGCCCTCCATGTCCTCAAACAAGCAGAAAACCGTGCCACCCGCGAAATCACTATCCGCTACACACGCCATACTGCCGTTGGCCCTGAAGACGTGGACATTGCCGCCAACTGGGAGGAAGTGACCCCAGTTTTAGAGGTGCTCGCCTGTCGTCCCGATTTAGAGGAAATTCAGCGCCAAGTGACGGTTATCCTCAAGGCAGCGGCCACCCCAGAACAAAAGCAAGCCCTCTACGCGCATTTACTGAACTACCTGAAGCGGCGCGAGGAAGAACTTCACAAAGCTGGAGGACGCGATAGTCTTGAATACAAACGGGAAGCTGCCATTCTTCAAGAGGTGATCCAAGCCTATCAATTGGCTCAAGAAACACCCGCCTCTAGCTCCACGCTAATGCCCCCTGTCCCTGAACCACCCCCACCCCAGCCTGAACCGACACCTGAAACCACTGCTTCAACGAATCCCTCTGGGTTAGAGCAACTGCAACAACTGATGGCCATGTACCAGCAGGGGCTACTTTCAGAAGCAGAGTTCCAAGCAGCAAAGAAAAAACTGCTGGGACTGTAGAGGTGACCCTGCAATTTTACAGAGATTTCTGGGAATGCTTTAGGGTAAGGACAAGCATCAAGTATCATTCTAGGACGTGCTTATGTCTCCCTACCGCACCACTCCGCTTTGGCTTTATCGCTCCCTCGTCCTTGCAAAAGGCTTTACCCTTATTGAACTACTCGTCGTCGTCATTATTATTGCCATTTTGTCGGCGATCGCCCTCCCCTCAATGCTTAATCAAGCCATCAAAGCCCGTGAAGCCCAAGCCAAAACAAATATTGGTGCCGTAAATCGTGCTCAACAGGCCTACCGGCTAGCTCATCCCACCTTTACAAATAACATAGCAAATCTACAAATTGGCTTTAGTGATACACCTGACTATAACTACGCAATCACCGTTGCGAATAGTAATTATGCTGAATTCCAAGCCACTCCTGAGCGTGCCGAATTAAAAGCCTTTACAGGTTGCACCTACGCTACATTTACAACATTGACCACAACCCAAATTTTAGAAACTGCTCCTTCAGCTAACGGCATTGCTGTGGCGCCTTCTTGTCCTTCCCCCTAGGCAACTGATTCGTCTTCCTCGAGGTGCTCAGCAACAGCCTCATAGAGCATTAACACGTGGTGGTCGAGCAGTTGATAAAAGATATGTCGTCCTTGGCGACGAAAACTCACCAGTCGCAGAGCCTTGAGTATTCGCAATTGGTGAGATACAGCGGACTCACTCATTTCTAGAGCCAAGGCAATATCGCCAACGCAAAACTCCCCTTGTGCCAGCAGCGCCACAATCCGCAGTCGGTTGGCATCAGCTAGGAGGCCAAAAAATTGCGCCATCCGTTGGGCTTTTTCTGCAGAGAGCAGGCGATCGCTTGCCTTTGCCAACGCTTCAGGACAATGGGGATGGGTAACAGAAAGAGTTTTAAGATTCATACTTCTATCATAGGCGCTGCCTAGACAATCAATAATTGATTGACATTTGAACAAGTATTCAGATATATTGAAAAAGAGGCTAGCTATGCCTCCCTTCAATCCCCATTTGGAGAAACGCTATGACAACGATTACGCAAATGAAATGTGCTTGTCCTCACTGTCTGTGTATTGTCTCCCTCAGCGAGGCCATCATGGTTGACGGCAAACCCTACTGCTCTGAAGTCTGTGCTAATGGCACCTGCAAAGAAAGCGGTGGCTGTGGTCATCCGGGCTGTAACTGTGGTTAAGACAAGCTAGGGCTGAGGAAGAGAGGAAGGGCGCCCTTCCCTATTAGAAAAAGTAAACTGTGCTAGCTGCCGTTGATGCCGATGGCGGAATGCTTTGATTTGTTTCAAAAAACTTGCTGGCAGAGCATTCCAGAAAGCCAACAAAACAATTGTCGTATAACATCTTCCTTGCCATGCCAAGCGGAGAAGCGTCCTCATTGCTATGGGAACCTGTTGAATTTTGGCGTTGATTAAAATTGTCAGGGCAATACGCTGAAAACAAGCTTGAATTCCCCTGTGATGAGCGCGAGGTGTTTCTGGCGAACGCAGCAGTTCTATTAAAAAGGCCAATGAGGCAGGAATAAAAGGAGTGTGAGGCTCACCGCAGCGATTTTCTGCATCTTGGTTGTAGATTGCCGTTACTGTTGCTTCATGGGCAACGGGAAATCGCAAAGCCAATGTGCACCAAGTGATGTAGTCTTCATTAAGTCTGACGCCCAATGGAAAGCCCCCCACAGCCAATAAATGCTCTTTTCGGACGCAACAGGTTGAAGAATTAACAATGCTCAATCCTTTGGCATAGGCTTCAAAGAAAGGATCGACAATGCCTCGCCATCCGTTTGAAAAAGGAGAAGGGGGTAAGTGATACTCGCCATTGCGGCGAATAACACAAAAAGTGCTCCACAGAGAAGCAGTTGGAAAATCGCAGATCAGGGCTTGTAGCGTTGCTAGATGCTCAGGCAACCATTCGTCATCCGCATCCAGAAAAGCAACATAGGGTTCAGTAGCCTCTGCTACTCCTCGATTGCGGGCGGCACTCACCCCTTGATTGGTCTGTTGAATCAAACGTACACCGCGCCCTCTAAATTCCTGAACAATTGCTGCACCACCATCTGTTGAGCCATCGTCCACAACAATCACTTCAGCCGCTGGACTGGTTTGCCGCAAAACACTCTCAAGGGTATGACCAATGTGGGCGGCCTTGTTGTATAGAGGAATAACGACAGAAATCATACTCTTTGCTTCTGGAGACGAGGCCAGCATCTTATCAACCGATAGAGCAGTAGCAATGTTGAGAGCACCAGTGAATGACCTAATTTAACTTGAATACGATATCGTTCGACAATCCAGCCCAGCGGATCGCGGCCGCTCGTACCCTGTGGACAATAGCGCCCTGCAATAAAGTCTCTAAAGACAACCCTCGCCCCTTGGCGTATTGCTTGTAAAATGAATAACTGATCTGCTAACAGAGGGAAGTAATGAGAGTATGCCCCCACTTCTTTGTGCAAGTCCCGTCGAATGGCTAGACCTACGGCATGGCCAGTAACATAGGCCTGCATTCCTCTGAGCCATTCCCAAGCGGGTTGTCGAATCCCTGCAACAAGTTGATCACCGGCGTAGTAGCAAGCTGTAACCAAATCCGCCCTAGTTTCTCCACATGCTCTTTTGTAATTGGCAACGGCTTCAGGAAACAAGACATCATCTGCACCAACAACCACGTAGTAGTCCCCCGAGGCGAGTTTGACCGCACGGTTCAACGCATCATAAATTCCAAAGTCTGGCCGTGAATCCACCTTCACTGTTTTCAGTTGGGATTTTGCCCTGTCTATGAGTTCCAATGTTTGGTCTGTGGAGTTGCCGTCGGCCACCACCCATTCAAAATCGGGATCTGTTTGAGCCGCTAAGGAGGCAATCAAGTTAGGCAGATAACTCTCAGCATTATAAGTCGCTGTAATAATACTTAAACTAGGTGGCATAAGGTTATTGACTTGTTGAAGGTAGCAAAGCTAGTGTTGCTGTAACCGCAGCATTTCAGCCTGAATGCGTTGAGTAAAGGCACTGTCCTGCTGCGCCCGCCGTGTGATCCCATTGAATTGATCTAGGGTCATATTATACTTTTTCAGTACCTGCATTGCCTCGCGCATATAGTTGGCGCAAATGGTTTCTAGGCCAATGGGGATATTTTGGGGATTCATACCAAAGCAAGAATTCCGAGGTACTTGACCTTGGAAAACCGCTTGGGCTTGGCGATAGTATCGTTGGCGGATGGGTTCAATCTCTAGAACCACGTGGGCGTAGTTCATAATCTCCCGTCGGTCAATCATTTCTGGGCGTGGGGCAGTCTGAGCAAAGGAACGAAGTGAGGGCACAGGTGCCAACAGCAGACCTGCACCACATACAGCAAGGGGCAACCACTTCCAAGCCATTGACCACCACCCACAACGCATCGGACAACACTGTATTTGGAATTTTAAGAATCCCTTGAAGTTCCTCAAGTAGCGGTCATTAAAACCTGTTTTGGGCAAGATTGAAGCTATGATAGCCGAATTTACTAGACTTTACAAAAAAGTTACATTCTTTGAAGTTTGTGCATCCGCGCCGCTTCACCACCCGCCCCTGCGGTATCCTAAATCTCGGTATTTATCTCCAGACTGCCCCTATTGTCGGAGCTAAGGGCTTCCCTGAGCTGACCGTAGGGCAACTCGCTGACATCCTGATTGTTTTAGGAGCGGATATTCCATGGCTCACACCGTCAAAATCTACGATACCTGCATTGGCTGCACCCAGTGTGTGCGCGCCTGCCCCACTGATGTACTGGAAATGGTGCCTTGGGATGGCTGCAAAGCCGGGCAAATTGCCTCTTCCCCCCGTACGGAAGACTGTGTTGGCTGCAAACGCTGCGAAACAGCCTGCCCTACGGACTTTTTGAGCATTCGCGTTTATTTAGGAGCAGAAACTACCCGCAGCATGGGGCTGGCCTACTAGTTGCCTCTGATTACAAAAGGGGCGACAAACTTTGCCTAGGCTTGAGATAAATTTCCCTTGTCTCAAGTCTTTTATTTTTGCCCTAGCCCTTAGGACTCGTTTTCATGACTTAGGCGATGCTGCAGGTCATCCACTGCTTCATTGATCTGGGCTATCTTGGCTTCCAGTTCTAGCCGCATGGATTCCATCAGGCGTTCATCATTGCCGTTGAGAGATTCAGTCCTCCCTTGCTTTGAGGATTGCCGCTGGTTACTGGAATTCTCTCTGACCAGCAGAGTGACGAGAGAGCCGACAATACCCCCTACCACTGCACCAACCACAAAGCCCCACCCAAAACCATTGCCGCGGTTTTCCATAACAGCTAGCCGACCGACAGACCAGAGTTGCCTAGTTGACACCCAACCCTACTTTAACAGATTGCTTCCCTAGGGAACGGCAAAAAAACTCAGGGAATTTTTGGGTCGCTGTTAATTTTGCCCCCTAAGGTGGGTATGTTCTGATCTAGAGACAGACAAGTGTCTTGAACCAGGAGTTTAGGAAACTATGAAAACCGAACTGAAAGCCAAATTCCTCCAGCACCTGCTGGCCAAGAAAAAAGCCGATGAAGGTTTTACCCTCATTGAGCTGCTGGTGGTGGTCATCATCATTGGTATCCTCGCCGCCATTGCTCTGCCTTCGATGCTCAACCAAGCCGCCAAAGCCCGCCTAGCGTCTGCAAAAAATACAATTGGTGCCATTAACCGCGCTCAACAAGCTTTCCGCTTGGAAAATCCTCGGTTTGCAGCAAACCTGAATGAATTGCGGATAGGTGTTTCTGCACCTGAGGGTTATGGGAATATTACCGTTGCAGCCAACGAGGGAAAAGATGCTTATGCTAAAACAAGTGCTACTGATCCTCAGGGAACTGGAGTCATAGGCTGTGTAACAGTTGATCAGGCCACTGGCGTTACAACGGCTTCAATAAAAGAGGGCAGCGGAAACAACGCAAACCAAGCTCCTGACACCTGTTCATAATCTACTACCAATAATCCACCACAAAATAATAATAGTAGTGGTAGCTAATACTGGTGGTGGTAACAATCTTGTAAGAACAAAGATAGAGCCAAGATATAGCTTATATCTTGGCTTTTTTCTCATTGAACAGAAACCAGCTTGAGCAATTAGGTTGACTCTCTTTAACTCCATGCGCATTCTTTTTATTGATTGGATTCGTTGGCAGTACACCCTCAATACGCCCTATTCAGCTCCTTTAGGTGGCTCCCAATCCGCCCTGTGCTACCTAGCTGACCAGTTGCAACAACGGGGGCACGAGGTCTGGCTTTTTAACAATACTCCCCAGATCCAGTCTGTCTATCATGTTCCCCATCTACCCCTCTCTTGGCTGACATTGCCTTTCCTAGAGGACTTGCGTCCTGATGTGGCTATTCTCCTAAGTACAGCACTGACCACTGACCAGCTGCGTTCCGTTTTACCGCCACAAACGCGTTTACTGCTGTGGGCACACCATGCAGCTGATCAAACTGCTGTCAAGCCCTTGAGTACACAAGAGACTCACAAGTTGTATGACCAAATTGTTGTGGTGAGTCAGTGGCAGAAGCAGCAGTACATCCACGAATTTAAGCTGCCAGCCGAAAGGATAACAGTTCTACAAAACGCTGTTGCTCCCTGCTTTGAAAACCTTTTTGCTCCAGAAGAATCTATCCTTAAAGCAAAAGCACATCCTCTGACATTGGCCTACACCAGTACGCCCTTTCGGGGGTTAAATTTGCTGCTGGAGTTGATGCCGTCCCTTGAGGTCACTCATCCTGCCATACGTCTCAACGTCTATTCCAGCATGAAGGTGTATCAAACAAACAACGAGGAGGACTGGCAGCGATACGGAAATTTGTATCAACGTTGCCATGAATTGCCAAATGTCAATTACATCGGGTCATTGCCTCAGCCTGAATTAGCTCAAGTTCTTAGATCGACCGCCATTTGGGCTTATACCAATACCTTTGCTGAAACTTTCTGTATTTCGGCGCTGGAAGCAATGGCCAGTGGCTGCTACATTATCACGAGCGAGTTTGGTGCCCTGCCCGAAACAACAGCAGGCTTTGCTGATTTAATTCCTTTTCCTGCAGATAACTATCTAGACGTCTACAAACAGGCGCTGGAGCGGGTAATCCAGCGCTTTGAAAATCCCCAAGAGCAGGCTGACCTTGATGCCCATCTGCGGGCGCAGGTGGATTACATTAATGGTTGCTGCACATGGTCAAGGCGTGCCTACGAATGGGAGCATTATCTAGAACAGTTGCTCAGAGGGCCGGCCATTGTTCTCGACAATTGGCAACGGCGACTGCAGTACTATTTTGAACATCAGCAATATAAAGAGGTATTGTCTGCCTGCGAAGCTTTGATTAATCAGTTTCCCGATGCATATTCTTGGGTCGCTTATCAAGGAGCTGCTTACATTGCCCTCGGTTTAGAAACAGAAGCACAACTCCTGTGGTCGGTCTATTTGAGTCATTTTACGGCAGCAGAGCAAGATGAAATTACTGAAACATGGTCACAAATTCTACTAGAGATAGCCAATATTAGCTCTAATAGTCAGGAAATACAGTTTGCACTTGTGGGTTATGCCTATGACTTTTCCCCGAGTCTCAAGGGAGCGTTAAAACTGCTTGAAATTTCCTTGAAGCTTAACCTAGGAATAGATCAAGTTGGTCATTTCTTAAATCAGGTTATTGGTTTAATTGACACCGGTAAAGAGATAGAAAATACTGAAACAAACGACCTGATTCAGTTGGTAGAGCAGTTAATTGCATATGACCTAAATACACCATACTTAACTGAATTTATCGAAGCTCTAGGTCAATATCCTTCTCTGCAGCAGCATCTCAGTAAAATTATATTTGAACTCCTGAAAAATGATCCTCAGAAATTTGCTCCTACTTTTGCTAGCGTTTATCTTAAAATTGCAGAAGATAAATTTGGATTATATGAATTTCTTGCTCGTATCTGTTGTGAAGCAAAGTTGGATGAGCTGGCTTTCTATTGTGTCAATAAACTCTTTGATTTCTCGTTAAACTCATTGGGAAAAGACATTGGAATTCTTTCTAAGCTTCACGTACTACAAACTTTTAAGTATGATCTAAATTACTCTGCTTTAGTGACTTAGCTCTATGATGATTGGATTGAAAACGCTGAGAGATCCAATTCTTACCTTGCAGATAATATTAGAAACGGCCAAATTGATTTTGGTACTATTTTTTACGGAATTAGTTCTTATTTTTACTTGACACACCAATTTGATGATCCTGCCAAAGTCAAGCCAATCTATAATAAACGCAACAATATATTTTATTGCAATGCTTGTCATGTTCTACCCATTGCCAACCCCAATGCTCCATCAAAAAAATCTGTGGACTATTCCACAACAGTTTTATCAACTGAAAAAATTAAGGTCGGCTTTATTGGCAACTGTTTCTTGACTCATCCTGTCGCTTACCAAATTCGCGCTTTCATTCGGCTCTACAATCGTAGTGAATTTGAATTTTATGGCTATAATCCATGGTTTTGCTCAGCGAAAGAAGATGAACTATCTCAATGGTTTCAAGCTACTTTTGATCACTTTTACTCGTTTGGAACAGATGCCTTTGGAATTGCTCAGCAAATTCACGATGATAAGATTGACGTGCTCATTGATCTAGATAGCTGTACTAGCGATATAACATATCAAGTTCTAACGTTGAAGGCAGCTGCCATTCAAGCCACTTGGGTAGGCTTTGATGCAATTGGGCTGCCGACGGTGGACTATTTTATTGTCGATCCCTATGTTCTTCCCCAAGGTGCTCAAGCATGGTACACAGAAACCCTGTGGCGTTTACCGGATTGTTACCTTTCCCTCGATGGTTATGAGGTGGCCAATAAAGCAGGGATTCGGGAACAGCTAGGTTTGAGCACCGACACGGTTGTTTTTATGTGTGCCCAGCGCGCTAGCAAGATTCAGCCAGAGATTCTAAAGCTACAGTTTGCCATTGTGGAGGCAGTTCCCAATGCAGTGCTCATCATTAAGTATCACCGTAGCAGCAAGGTTTTTGAGGAATGGTGTCGCAGCTTTGCGCAGGCAAATCAGTTTGACGTGAGCAAGCTTTACTTCTTGACGCCAAATCCCCCGCAGATTCACCGTGCAAACTATTATGAGGTGGATGTGGTCTTGGATACGTATCCCTATGCAGGGGGCGGGATGAGTCTAGAAGCACTCTGGATGGAGGTGCCAATTGTCACCAAGGTAGGCCAGCAGTTTGTAGCGCGGCATACCTATACATTTTTGAAGAACGTGGGTGTGGAGGAGGGAATTGCTTGGACGGATGAGGAGTACGTGAATTGGGGCATTCGCTTTGGCACGGAACCAGACCTGCGGCAGCGGGTAAGCTGGAAACTACGGCAGGCAAAGCGCTCTGCCCCTCTTTGGAACCCGCAGCGTTTTAGTCGCGAAATGGAGAAAGCCCTCTCAGCAATGGTGCACCGCTATCGGACAGGGGAGTTGGTGGTGCCGCCGCGCCATTGTGTCGGTGAATAGAGCTAGGCATCGAGTTTGCTTAATTTTCTCCATAGGTTTCAATGTCTATAAGTATTTCAGATACCTTGGGAGCCTCGAATTACGAAAACGATACAAAGCCTGACTTGAATCCAACTATCAAGGCTGGGGTTTTCCCCTAGTATCTAAATTGGAGCGTGATGGCTCCCTGCCTTTTCCATACATGAGAGGACAAGATTCATGGCAACCTACAAAGTAACGCTTGTGCGTCCTGATGGAAGCGAAACAACCATTGATGTGCCCGAAGATGAGTACATTCTAGATGTGGCGGAAGAGCAAGGCCTAGACCTGCCCTTCTCCTGCCGTGCTGGTGCTTGCTCTACCTGTGCTGGTAAGCTGTTGGAAGGGGAAGTGGATCAGTCGGATCAGTCCTTCTTAGATGATGATCAAATCGAGAAGGGCTTTGTGCTCACCTGTGTCGCCTATCCCCGTTCTGACTGTAAAATTCTTACCAACCAAGAGGAAGAACTCTACTAAGGCCATTTTAGGCAATGTTATTGGGGCGGTTGTCGTGAGGCGTCGCCCCTTTATTTTTACTTTGGGGCTGGAGTCCTTAAGATAGAGGTAGTGATTGGTGCCCGCTCATGGTTTCCGACTTGCCCTCTACTAATGATTTGATGATTCGCCCCTTAACCTATCGGGATGTGGAAGTAGTGGAACAGCGGCTGTGCCATGAAGGGATACATGACCAAGGTTTTGGCTTGCCCTCCTTAGGGAACGGATGGATGACCTCGCCGCTGCATTTATTGCAATGGCTAACGGGGATGAGTAAGCAACGCATTTATGTTGCCGAGCGGGACAATCAAGTGTTAGGCGTTGTCCAAGTTGCTCCTTTTAATGAAAATCGCACCACATGGCAGGTGCAACAATTGGCTGCCCAAGAGTTTACGGAGGTCGGCACGCAACTACTGCGCCATTGTTTTAGTACTCTTGTGGAAGCCCGCACTTGGATCGTGGAAATTAATATTGACCACCGTGAGGCCTTAGACCTCTACCGTCAAAATGGCTTCCAACCTTTGGCGCATCTCACCTACTGGCAGATTTCAGTGGATCAGTTGACAGAACTGGCACAGGGCACGCCGTCTCTCCCTAATCTGCTGAAGGTTACGAATGCTGATGCACGGTTACTGCATGAGTTAGATACGATGTCTATGCCGGCACTCGTGCGCCAAGTGTTTAATCGCCACTATCGGGATTTTCAAACCGGTCTTTTGGATTGGCTACAGCACGGTTTGGCGAGTTGGTCGCAACAAGTGCAAGTACACCGTGCCTATGTGTTTGAACCGCAGCGCAAGGTGGCGATCGCGTCCTATGCACTCCATACCACCAAAGATGGATACACTCCCCATTGGCTAGACTTAACGGTGCATCCAGCTTATACCCACCTGTATCCAGAGATTTTGACGCATATTGCCCAGTTGGTACAGTCTTACCCTGCAGTTCCTTTATTACTGTCCTCTACCGATTACCAAGGGGAGCGGGAAGCCTACCTTGAACGTTGGGCAAAACCCATCCGTCGCACTTTGATGATGTCCCGTTCGGTGTGGCACAAGGTGCGGGAGGTGCGATCGCCCCTCCCCGAAGGTCTGACGTTATCAGAAGTATTGCAAGGGTTGCCAACTCACCGCCGCCCTCAACCGGGGCAGATCAATACTCAGAAGGGGGCACAAGCCTACTACCATGAGCACTCATCCGAAAAGACGTCGCCCCCGAAAGCTCAATCTTAATCTTGAGAGAGGGAGATTTCTGAGGTTTCAGTGTATCCTTGAAGGGTCTGCAAAAGACGTTGGATCGCTGTTTCCTTGTCAAGGGGCATCCGCTCAGGTTCAGCAGTCAACATGGATTGGGTGAGTTGTGGCAGATTTTCAAAGAGTTGGTTGTAGGTATTGCTCTTGGTCGTCAAAGCTGTGTTCTGCGGCAGATTAAGGAAGCTAATTTGCTCGGGCAAGTAGAAGATGGGCTGTAGTTGCTCTAGGGGAAAAGTGCTATAGCCTTGGGCATCGGCTGGGTGGTGTTGCCAATAGTCCAAGAGGGTCTGGCGATCGCAAAAACCCAGCATCTGTGCCTGCCGGCGATCGCGATCCAAACCAACAGCCACTGCCAAATCGGCGTTAATGACCCCCAAAAATGTGGGGCAATGAATCCGCAGCGCATCTCCCTGCTCGACGGGATAGAGGGATAACTGCACCCCTTCCAAATTAAGATCCGCAATGTCCACAAGGTCAAGAACTTCTGGCCGCTCGCACCAAGTGGTACTCAAGGTTAGTTCATCGGGCAGATCATCCAAATCATCCTGCTTACTGGGAACTCCCTCATTTTCCCACCAGTCTATGAACGAATAAAGCGCAACCAAATAGGGGAGAACCTGCCGTTGCCGACTGGGACGACATCCCTGAAGCACCGCATGGGCAGCATCCAATGTCAGGGAACGAATGGGAACAGTCGGTGCCAAAAAGGAAATCATAGCCGTCGTCATCCAAATCAAGTACGAAAAAGCGAGGCTGCCTAGGGAAGGTAGTAAATGTCGTTATGCTCACACCACTGGGCAAGTTTGGCCTCTATTTGCTCATCAATTTGTTTGGCTGTGCAGAGGCCACGGGCATAGTCAGGGTGAATTTCACGGCGGGCTTGCCGTCGCTGGTGGGGGCTGGAGATTGATTGGGTTTCATACCATTGCCTCATCCATTGCGGAATTTGGGGATCTTGAAAGAATTTACGGTAGAGCCACAGCCGATATTCACGACCGAGGCAGCGAGAGATTGTGGGCTGGCTAACAAAAAGTTCGCGGGCAATTTCCGCTTGGGTACGGCGACGCTCACACCAATCCCTCACCCATGTCGGCGTTTGCGGATCATTGAGAAACTCCACCATGCACTCTACTCCTTGGCCATTGCTAGTTGGCAGTGTGCGGGTATCGGGATAGTTGTCAATCCACTCTTGGTTGCTATCCGTTGAACAAATGTTGAGAGAGCGGGTGGACTGGACGTAGCGTCCGAGAATGCGCCGCACCTGTTGATGAATATTGCGGGTGTATTCAATTGTCCAGCCTAGGAGTTGAGCAATGTGCTGACGCAAACGAGTGGTTGACGCCCGAATACGGGGATCGGTAATCTCCGTTTGCACGATTGTAATTAACTGTGCACAGGCTTTGGGATCAATTTCTCGCTGCACCTCAGGAGGCGCCGCCTGATAGCGATCTTGAAAGACTTGTAGGGCACGGTTGTCATAAAAGAGCAGTTCGTCGGCTTCGCGTTTGAGCAGTTTGCGTTTTTCATCCGCCAGTTTGTTGCTGATCACAGTGCGCACCCATGCCTCAAAGGTGGGACGACCATGACCGGTGGCACCAAAGGGCTTGAGGGGATCAAAGGATTTCATTGCTTCCCAGAGCCAGCTTGTGAGATTGCTTTGGCAGTGTTCGGGATCAGGGCTACCCAGACAGACGCTACGCAGCAGATCGCGGTACTCCTGGCGAAATCGGGGGGATAGGAGAACCGTTGCCCCGAGTTCTTGGCGTAGGCACTGAATAAAGAAGGCGAGAAAACACTCCGCCTCAGTCAGTTTAGGCAAAGGGGTGCGATTCACAACAGTGGGGCGGCTAAAGGCCAAGACGAGCTGCTTGAGGGGTTGATTGCACTGGCTGCGATTGAGGCGATCGCACTCATCTTGAATGACGGTGGCGGGAATTTGCAGTAACCGTAGCACCGTTTTTTGCACTGCCTGCTGTTGCAGTTGATCGCGGCTGAAGTTTTCTAGACAGTGGGGAAAGAGACGAAAATAGGCTTCCACCAGGCGTTGTAGATAGCCACCGCGTTGACTTAAAGGGGCATCAATGTTGCGCTCTAGGATCGCTCGCAGGGTTTGAAGGAGGGGCTTCATCACGGCGGGCGATCGCTCCCCAGTTAAGTAACGAGACCGAGCCGCCTGCCATAGCTGCGGCAGTTGTTCCACCTCAAGATCAGGACTGCGGGTCGAGAGACTCATCCGAAATGGGCAACATGAAAAGAGTTACTGACCATAGTAGCGGTTTTTGCCGATGTCCTTGGGAGGATCGTAGGGTTAAGATAGTTCTTCTTCATGGGATAAGGGGGGTTTCATCGCTTCTGGCATCACAGTTCCCAGAGGTGCCGGTAAGCGGGCGATCGCCTGCTGTACAAAGGCACGAATAAATTCATCGCGGCGATTGAGTTGAAACTGCCGTTGCACCACTTCCCCCATACCGCCATCTCCCCAGTCTTGGTTGTGGCGAAAGTACTCAATAAAACTTTTACCGGCAATGCGAGTGAGATAGGCAGCGGTAACCCCTTGAACCGCTTTGCCAACCACTAGCCCCCCGACACTCAACTGGAGAGCGGTGCCCACAAGATTCATGGCTCCCTTGACAATGCCGAGACTGGTAAGGGTTTTGCCCAAGGAAAGGGCTAATTCGCGGGCGCGATCGCGATTCAGATCACAACCATAGACCTTGCCCATTTCCATCACCATTTGTGCATTTACGGCAGCGGCTGCCAGCAGATCTACAACAGGAATTGGGGTAACACAGACCACACCGGCACTAATCCACTGGTAGCGTTCCACAACCTTCTCTGCCCGCCGTCGCCGTTGCTGATCAATAATTTTGCGCGCCTGCTCCCCTAAGCGTTGGGATTGGAGCAAGATATTGTCAGCCACAAGGTCATCCCCTTCCTCGCGCAGAATAGCGCTCATCCGTCGAATCAATGGCCAGATGTGGGGTTCCGGTTCCAGCCACTCTCCGGTCTCTAAACGAATTGGTTGGGGACGGGCGGCAATGCCCACCACGTCCTGGGGTGGAATTAAACCCTTGACCCGCTGCCGCAGGTGGCGCAAAAGAGCCAGTTGATCGGCCTCTGAACGCAGGTCGATCTTATTCAGTACCAACAGCGATCGCTTGCCCATTTCCACCAAGTTCACCAAGGGGGTATATTCCGACTGGCGCAGGTCATCATCGAGAACAAAAAGGAGTAAATCGGCTTCTGCGGCGAGTTGGCGGGCTAATTGCTCACGGTAGGTACCGGCAACGCCAGCTTCTAGAATGCCGGGAGTATCGGTAATCAGAATTTCTTGATCCGTATGGGATAGCCGCAAGCGATAGGTTTGCCCCACCTCCGTTGTGCCCATTGTCGGTGCCACTTCTCCCACCATCTCCCCAATTAGAGCATTGACAAGGGAGGTTTTACCCGCTGAGCCGGTGCCAAAAACCACAATCCGCAATTCTTGGCGGTAAAAGTCCTCCTCTAACTCCCGTGCCCGTGCCAACAGTGCTTGCCGTGCCACCTCATCCTCAATTTGACCCAGTTGTTGCCGTAGGGCTTTGAGATTTTCAGCAGCGGCCTCCGTTTTATCAAGGGGTGCTTGGGGTCTAGCCGTGGCGAGCTTGTGCTTGCCCTTGCGTTCCAGGAAATATAGGTAGCGAAAGAAAAGGTAGAGCAGTCCCCCCAATAGACCAATCAGTACCAGCACCAAGAGATTGGCCAAAAAGGGTGCCGTAAAAGACACCTGTACATAGAGCCAACTGAGAGCTGATACCAACCAGAGGATCAGCACAAGAATGACACAGAAGGTCAACAGCGGCCAAAACCAAGGGTTGCGGCTCATGGCAAGTATTTCATCAAATGCTGCAAGAGAGGCAATTTTAGGGATTGCCCCCGCCACAACCGCACCATCAGCCCTAAATTCACCAGAAAGTAGGCAGATCCCCAGAAACTATTCAGCAACAGCAACAGCCCATGGGGCAGAGATTGGACTTCACTGACACTGGCAGCCCCGTTCAGCAGACCATAACCCAACAGCCAAATGAGACCGATAAGCAGGGCAAGGCGACTGATGTGGCGGGTTTGGCGATCGCCGCCGCGGCGACTCAACTGCCAGAGCGCCGGAATCATGCCAAAAATGGGCAGCAAATAGACAAAGAACCACAATCGCTGCAATGTCGGATTGGTAAAGGCGTCCCGGTCTACGGGGTTGGGCGGCTCCATCAAATACTCCCTACAGGTATGGGCACCGTCGTCAGGAATTCTTGATTCTTAATATATCGTTGATTCACTAGAGAGACTCCCATGCCAAAACCGTTCATCTTGGGCGACCCCATTGCTAAACTTAAGATTGGCCTGTTTGCGGCCATGCCCGCGATCGCCAGTGTTGCGTTGTTACTAGGGAATCTGCATTTATGTCAGTGATTCAGGAGCTACACCGTCAACTCGTTCGCAAAGAACGCTCCGCCACTGAAATCACCCAAGCCTATTTGGATCGCATTGCCGCAGTGGAGCCAACGCTCCATAGCTTTTTAACCGTAACGGGCGATCGCGCCCTTGCCCAAGCTGCTGAGGTGGATAAACGCATTGCCGCCGGTGAAGACATTGGCCCACTTACAGGGATTCCCTTGGCCATCAAAGATAACCTTTGCACCTATGGGGTACGCACCACCTGTGCCTCTAAAATGCTCGAGCACTTTGTCCCCCCCTACGAGTCCACGGTGACCCAAAAACTTCAGGCGGCTGGCGCAATCATGCTGGGCAAAACCAATCTCGATGAATTTGCCATGGGCAGCTCCACCGAAAACTCTGCTTTTGGGTTCACCGCCAATCCTTGGAATCCAGAGCGAGTTTCTGGGGGGTCCTCTGGGGGATCCGCTGCCGCTGTTGCGGCTGGGGAATGTGCTGCTGCCCTTGGTTCCGATACGGGGGGATCCATTCGCCAACCTGCCGCCTTTTGTGGGGTGGTCGGCCTCAAGCCCACCTATGGTTTGGTGTCGCGCTATGGTCTGGTTGCCTATGCCTCCTCATTAGATCAAATTGGTCCTTTGGCACCCACTGTTACCGATGCTGCGATTCTCTTGAGGGCGATCGCGGGTCATGATCCCAAAGATGCCACCAGTTTGCGGGTACCAGTTCCCGACTACACCCAAGCCCTCAAACCCGATCTCAAAGGGATGCGTATTGGCCTCATTCAAGAAACAGTGGGTGAAGGCGTGCAACCAGAAGTAAAATGTGCCCTTGAAGCTGCACTGAAAACCCTCCAGGAATTGGGAGCCACTGTTGTTGAACTCTCCTGCCCCCGCTTTGCTTACGGCCTGCCCACCTATTACATCATTGCCCCTTCGGAAGCCTCCGCCAATTTAGCTCGCTATGACGGGGTAAACTTTGGCTTTCGCGCTGAAGGTACCTGTGATCTCCTAGAAATGTACATGCAGACCCGCGCCCAAGGCTTTGGTGCTGAAGTAAAGCGACGGATCATGATTGGTACCTATGCCCTTTCGGCCGGCTACTACGATGCCTACTACCTCCGAGCGCAAAAGGTGCGTACCCTGATTAAGCAGGACTTTGCCCAAGCCTTTGAACAGGTGGATGTCTTGGTTTGCCCCACAGCTCCCACCACTGCCTTCAAGGCCGGAGAGAAAACTGCCGATCCCCTCAGTATGTATCTGTCAGACTTGATGACCATTCCCGTCAACCTCGCAGGATTGCCAGGTTTGAGTCTCCCCTGTGGCTTTGATCCAGAAGGGCTGCCCATTGGTTTGCAATTGATTGGCAATATTCTACGGGAAGAAACATTATTTCACGTTGCCTATGCCTATGAACAAGCCACGCCTTGGCATAAACGGCAACCCCCAATCTAGACTTCAACCAAAGCGGCCACTCACGTAATCCATTGTGGCTTTCTGTTTGGGGTTATTAAAGATGACGCTCGTGTGGTCGTACTCAACTAAATAGCCCACCCGGTTGCCCTGTTCTGTGGCCTCAGCATTAAAGAATGCCGTACGATCGCTCACACGAGTTGCCTGTTGCATATTGTGGGTAACAATTACAATTGTATAGTTTTGCTTTAATTCATGGATCAGTTCCTCTATCTTGAGGGTGGAAATGGGGTCAAGGGCAGAGCAGGGTTCATCCATGAGGATAACATCAGGCTTAGTGGCGATCGCCCGCGCAATACAAAGGCGTTGCTGTTGTCCGCCGGATAAAGAGAGGCCGCTTTCTTGGAGTTTGTCTTTCACCTCGTCCCAAAGAGCTGCCTGTCGCAGTGAGGTTTCCAAAAGCTCATCAAAATCTCCCTTATATTTGTTGACTCGTGCCCCAAACACAACATTGTCATAAATAGACTTGGGAAAAGGATTCGGCTTTTGGAAGACCATGCCAATGCGCCGTCGTACCTCAACGGGATCCACATCTCGAGCGTAGAGATCCTTACCGTGGTAGGTAATTTTGCCCTCAACTCGAGCCCCTGGCACTAGGTCATTCATGCGGTTAAAACAACGCAACAGCGTGCTCTTGCCACAACCCGATGGACCAATCAGAGCCGTCACTTCGTTGGCATAAATATCCATCGTCACATCCCGCACCGCCCGAAATGAGCCGTAAAAAATCGAGGCATTTTGAACTTGGAGAACGACTTTAGGAGTTGGCTGAGGATTTCTTGTCATAATCATGAATTTCCTTTTCAAGCGTTGAATCCTAGTAGGATTTTCGACGGGTCAGGAATCGCGAGACAATACTCACAATCAAAATAATGCTCAGTAAGACTAATGCTCCTGCCCATGCCAGTTCCTGTTGGGGCTTAAAGGGAATGATGGCAAAGAAATAAATCTGCACTGAGAGTGTAGCAATTGGTCTAAACAAATCCGTTGACCAGAAGTTGTTATTCAAGGCCGTAAAAAGCAAAGGCGCCGCTTCGCCGCCAGCACGGGCCAGCGCCAGAGTCACCGCAGTCGCAATAGAAGGCAGTGCTGCCGGAAGCACTACCCGACTCACCGTCTCAAAGCGAGTTGCTCCCAAGCCAAAGGCAGCTAGGCGCACTTCCTCAGGCACCAGCACCAAGCCTTCTTCTGTTGTGCGCATTACAATGGGCAGCATGACGACTGCAAGCGCAACCCCACCGGCAAAGGCGCTAAATGTGCCCATGGTCATCACCACAATCGTATAGGAGAACAGACCCGCAATAATGGCCGGCACCCCACTGAGAACGTTTGCAGAAAAGCGTACCCAGTAGGCGATTTTGCTTCCCCGCCCAAATTCCGACAGCCACACAGCACCTAAAACACCAATGGGGGTACTGATGACAAAAGCGACTCCTAGTACAATCAACGTGCCAACGATGGCATTTCCAAGACCGCCACCGCTCAAACCCGGCGGAGGGGGTAACTTTGTAAACAAGTCCAAATTAATTAGAGGTAGCCCTTGGGAGGCTACATTAATCACAATGGCTGCAAGCGGAAGAATGGCGATCGCCGCAAATAGGCCAGTCAAACCAGTCATGAACAGGCCAAAGAGGTTGCGTGGTGATGTCCAAATCTTTCTGAATTGGTCATTCGTGGTGTCTGGAGTATGGGGTTGGCTGATGTCGGTCATCGTGGAACCTATCGCTCGACGTTTTGAAACTTCTTAATGATGATTTCTGCCAAAATGTTGACTATAAGGCTCAAAATCATCAGTACTAGACCCGCATAGAGGAGAGCAGCCACCTGATCGCGCCCGGCTTCACCAAATTGGGAAGCAATGAGTGAAGCAATTGTCGAGCCAGGCTCAAGAAGGGAAATGTTGATGCGGTTAGAGTTGCCCACAAGCATAGCTGCAGCCATCGTTTCCCCCATCGCCCGACCAAGAGCCAGCATAATTGAACCAACAATCCCAGAAAATCCAGCGGGAATGAGTACTCGCAAAATTGTTTCCCAACGAGTTGCTCCTAAAGCCATGGCTCCCTGACGTAAATAAGGGGGTAAAGAAACTAATGTCTGCCGCGAGATTGAGGTAATCAGGGGCAAGATCATAAACGCCAAAACGAGGCCTAATGTCAGCAAGCTATTTCCCCGCGGCTCAGTCCCAAAAAGAGGAATCCAGCCGAGGTATCGATGCACAAAAGTGTAAAATGGTCGCAAGAATGGAATCAAAATAAAAATTCCCCACAGTCCAATAACCACACTTGGAATAGCCGCCAACAGCTCAATGGCAAAGGCAATGGGGGTGGTAACATAGGTGGGCAAAAAATCCTCACTCAGAAAAATAGCAATACCTAGCCCCAAGGGAACGGCCACCACTAGAGCAATAATAGCGCTAACAAGAGTGCCGTAAATCTGCGGCAGAATACCGTAAATGTTTTGCACCGGATCCCAAGTAGTGCTGGTTAGAAAGCCAAGGCCAAACTGTGTAATTGCCGGTATCGCTGTGAGGCCAATTTGGATCACAATCCAGACCAAGGTAATAGCTATAGCAAGGGCAAAAGCCATGGTGAGGTAGTAGAAGCCTTGATCAAGGTAATAGCGTAAGTTTCTGCGTACCCTGATCATGGCCACTTCAGGTGATTCAGGTGGGGTGCTGGTAGCAGCCATAGCGTTCCACTGGTAAAAGTTATCAACCTAATGACTAGCTTTTTTAAGCCTGAGGGATTGGGAGGGGGAGAACTTCCCCCGCCGCAGGAATGAGTTAACTTTTAACTTTCACTTTATCGAGCGTGACCTTAACTCGATCCACGATATCTGGAGGCATGGGAACATAGTCCAGTTGCTCAGCAATTTTCTTGCCGTCATCACCAAGCGCCCAGAGCAAAACTCCCTTAAGGGCTTCCCATTTTTTGGCATCCTCGTACTCAGGATAGACTAAGATCCATGTCAAACCTGCAATGGGAAACGCTTCAGGGTTTTCAGGATCGGGTACAAGTAAAGCAAAATCTTCAGGAATGGTAGTCCCTGCAAAGGTTTTTGAAGCTGCCTCAGGAGAGGGATAGATAAAGTTCCCTGATTTGTTCTCAACTAGGGCGCGAGGAAGATTATTGAGCTTGGCATAGGCATACTCTACGTAGCCAATCGTACCTTCGTTTTGCTGAATTTGGGCAGCAACCCCCTCATTTCCTTGACCACCGACACCCACAGGCCAATTCACTGAAGTCCCAACGCCCGCTGGCCAATCTGGACAAACTGTATTAATGTGATTGACAAAGATGAATGTAGTACCACTGCCATCGGAACGGTGAGCAAAAGTAATGGGCTTATCCGGCAGCGATTTGCCGGGGTTTGCGGCTACGAGTTTCGGGTCATTCCAGCGAGTAATTTTACCGGTGACAATACCGCAATAAACTTCGCGGGGCAATTTCAATTCATCAACACCGGGTAAGTTGTAGGCAAAAACAACGGCGCCACCAGCCATGGGCACCTGAATTGGATTGGCGTTGTATCGTTCTTGGAAGGACTTCAGGCGATCCCCCGAAATTGGTGCATCAGAGGCCCCAAAGTCAACGGTACCGTTGATGTATTGCTCCAAGCCGGCACCGCTGCCAACGGACTGGTAACTAATTTGAACGTTAGGATCAACCTGTTGAGCGTAGGTCTTGAACCAGTTTTGATACAAGGGAGCTGGAAACGTAGCCCCTGCACCACTGATACTAATAACCTGACCGGTGGGTGAGCCACCACCTCCTTGAGGGCCACAGGCAACAACAATACTAGCGGTGATGATGGCAGAGATGATCGTGATAAGTCGAGATTTTCTTAGTTTGAAGATCATAAGCGCGATCGCCAGTCAGAACAATGGACAAATGCATTGATGCATCGGCATTTACAGCCCTTCTCGTGAGGATTGAGAACGCTCAAAACAGTTAAAACTACTGTGCGCCGACAGTACTCACGAGGATCCCATCCCCGTTTATGTACGCCATCGTTTTCAAAACAAGGGCTGCATGAGAGCTTGCTCAATAGCGACGACAAATCTATCGCAACTCAAAAACAAGCTATAGGGATCGTACAGGGACTGTGTAAAGCTTAGGTTAAGAAGCCTCGGTTGAAGAATTATTTTTTTTTATTTTGAGCTGACGCGGCGATCGCAAACCAAAAATGCTAAAGGTTAGTCTAAGGATTTTATTGCTTGAGTAGGGGTCTGTTGAACGTAGCACAGGACACATGGAAGACGCAAAAGTTATAAAAATTTCTTAAACCTTGGTTTGTCATTAAGAAAATAACCCTAGAATAGTTGTCTAGGATTACAGCCTTTCTCTCAAGAGTGGAACACACTGAAAACAGCTAAAACCGCTGTACAAAAGGAATGCATCCTGTGCAATTCACGAATCTGTTGCGTTTGTGTAACCCATATTTCAGAGAGGGGCTGTATTCTCGCTTGCTCAAAGTGCGTTGGGTATTTTTGAGTGGGCTTGCCAATAAAGCTATTAACTTTTGAAAAACAGGACAGAGTTAGTTTTGAGACCAACCATACCTTTTGCAGAGTTCTTTCCACCTGTAACTTCGGGTAATGGTTTCATAAGTTTCTTTCATTGGTTCGGCGCTATTGTTGAGTTTTTATAGTGAGACTTTGGCCATGAGATTTCATCAGTTTAGCCGTGGGCTGCTCAAGGGTATGTTCTTGCTGATAGCGGCAACGTTGGTGGGTTGCGCTACAGAAGCAGCTTCTAATGACCCAACCCTCAGGGTGATTCGTATTGATGGATCAAGTACGGTCTATCCCATTTCCAAGGCGATCGCGGAAGAGTTTAAGACCACGCCCAACGGTCAAGAAGCTGATATTTCTGTTGCCTTTTCAGGGACATCTGCTGGCTTCCGAGCCTTTTGTAGCGGTAAGATAGATATTAGCGATGCCTCTCGCCCAATCCTCATTGCTGAAATGAATGAGTGCATTGCCAATGGTGTCCCCTTTATTGAGTTGCCCATTGCCTTTGACGCACTGACGATCGCTGTCCATCCCCAAAATACTTGGTTAAAGGCAATTTCTGTTCCTGAGCTAAAAAAGCTGTGGGAAAAAGCCGCGGAGAAAAAACTCACTCGCTGGAACCAATTACGACCTGACTTTCCGAATGCACCCATTGTACTCTGGGGAGCGGGTCAAGATTCAGGCACATTTGATTATTTCAACGAGGCGATTCTTGGCAATAAGCGCGGCTCTCGCACTGACTACAAAGCTAGTGAAGACGATAACGAAATCGTAGCGGGTATTGCTGGGGATGTGAATGCCCTTGGTTACCTTCCCTACGCTTACTACGTAGCCAATCAAAATCGTCTGCGGGCTGTGCCGATCAGTGAGGGTCGAGATGCTATTCTGCCTGCGGTGGAAACGGTGCAAAACAGCACTTATCAGCCCCTCTCTCGCCCCCTCTTTCTCTATGTCAATGCCAAATATGCTCAAGATAAGCCCCTATTGCGGCAGTTTGTGGAGTATTATATCCAACAGGCACCGATGGTGGTTCCCAAGGTGGGCTATGTCCCCCTTACACCTGAGGGCTATCGCTTGGCGGGGATTCAGTTTATTCGCCTAGAGGTGGGAACTGCCTTTAAGGGGGTACCAGAACCCGATGTAACGATTGAAGAGGTGCTGCGACGCCAGGTGATCTTCCAAGAAGCCCATGCCAATAATCCGACCCCCTAGAATGGGTGCATGGAAATTGTTGAAAAATCTCAGCAGCGGCTAATTTTACGCAGTCGTCCTTGGGGGCTTTGGCTGACGGGTTTGATATTCTGCGTTGGTGCTGCGATGCCGATTTGGTTTGCAGCCCGCTAGGAGCTGGTGTGCCGCCATGAAGTTCGGGTCATTGATAGTCGTTGTCGCTGGATGCGCTCTAGGGCAACGGGGGTGCAGATCACACAGATTCCCCTCACTCAGCTCCAAGAGGTAAGAATTATCGATCAATGGCGTTCTAGCCGTGGCGGACGTTACCGTGTCTATCAGGTACACCTACAAACTATAGGTGGCTCCATTGCTTTTGGCGAATTTACTAGCGATCGCCAGAGCCGGGAAGCCATTGCCGAACGAATCCGCCATTTTTTGCAGCAGCCCCAACATCCCCCCTTGACGCTGGTGGAAGACAACCGCTGGTGGGGGTTTTTGATTTTGCTCTTCGGCTGGGGTCTAGGGTTACCCTTGATCTTGATTGGTGCCAAGGTGCTGGTGCTGGTTTTTGATAAAGCTGCAGGTGTCGTATCGTTGCAATATAGTAGTCTTCTCAAGACAGAGAAGAAAACCTTTCCTTGGCAGGACATCAAGGACGTAGTCGTGCAGATCTCCCGTGGCAACAAGGACAGACTACTGGCTCGTTTGGCCGTGGAGTTGCAAAATGGGCGGGTAATTCCACTGCGGTTCTATTACAGCAGTGATGTCAGGGGCACTCAGGCACTGCAAGCAACTATTCGGGCGTTCCGTGATCACTCGTGATCAAAAGCAACGGACATGGCGAGACGGACATAAATTAGCTAAGCTAGAATCAAGAAATTTCCCTCAGTGGGAATGGAAATTTTATCTGAGAGTAAGAAATTAGAACTTGTTAGCGATTGTTGACGCGAGCGATCGCTAGCTCCGGATTCTAGAAAAATTTACCCCTTTGCTGTGGGCGATTTCTGTTAGAAAGGCTACAATCAATGAGGTTTTAGTTAAAATTAGTCAAAAGATTCCTGTACAGTCTCAACCGCTTGCTATTGCCTGTTCCCTGACCCCGTGGGTCACACAGGAAATTTTTCAAGATGATCCAGCGGTAGAGAACCTGAGGATATGGAATCTAGAGTCTATCCCCCCGTTCAACCGCTTTCCTTAGCTGCATTCCAATCATTGAAATGTGGCTGACGGTTCTAGCGTCATCAAAGGCAACGGTTGCCGACAACACACCAACAATACACATTTAGGGAGATTTTACGAGGACAACGGCATGACCCAAGCGAATGTACTTGACGTTTACGACCCCACAATGACCCCCCTTGAAGAGGAGGTGGCTCTACTCAGTGAGTATGCCCCTGATGCTCTAGACATCGAAGACGAGGAGAGCGAAGACTTTGAGGAGGTAAGTGACGATCTTGACGACAAGTCTGCAAAAGGTCGTGCCAGCCGACGACGCACACAGGTTAAAAAGAAACATTACACCGAGGACTCAATTCGTCTCTATTTACAAGAAATTGGCCGCATTCGTTTGCTGCGTGCCGATGAAGAAATTGAACTCGCTCGCAAAATTGCTGACCTCCTAGAAATAGAGCGGGTGCGCGATCGCCTGTGCGAACAATTGGGCTGTACCCCTGAAGAACTAGAGCGCAATCCTGAACCTTGGGCTAAAGAACTGGGGATGACGGTACAGGCCTTTCGTCATCGTCTTTTTGTCGGTCGCAAGGCCAAAGAAAAAATGGTGCAATCGAACCTGCGACTAGTGGTGTCGATCGCCAAAAAATACATGAACCGAGGACTCTCGTTTCAGGACTTGATTCAAGAGGGCAGCCTAGGGCTAATCCGCGCTGCTGAGAAATTTGACCATGAAAAGGGCTATAAATTTTCCACCTACGCTACTTGGTGGATTCGTCAAGCCATTACCCGTGCCATTGCCGATCAATCCCGCACCATTCGTCTGCCGGTGCACCTGTACGAAACAATCTCCCGCATTAAGAAAACCACCAAGCTCCTCTCCCAAGAAATGGGTCGCAAACCCACTGAAGAGGAAATTGCCGATCGCATGGAAATGACCATTGAAAAACTGCGCTTCATTGCCAAGTCAGCACAACTCCCCATCTCCCTCGAAACTCCCATCGGTAAAGAGGAAGATTCCCGTCTGGGGGACTTTATTGAATCCGAGGGTGAAACCCCAGAAGATCAAGTGTCGAAACACCTGCTGCGGGAAGACTTAGAGACTGTATTGTGCACCCTTAGCCCCCGCGAGCGAGATGTGTTAAAACTGCGGTATGGCTTGGACGATGGTCGCATGAAAACGTTAGAGGAAATTGGTCAACTCTTCAACGTTACCCGTGAGCGCATTCGCCAAATTGAGGCCAAGGCTCTGCGGAAACTGCGCCATCCCAACCGCAACAGTGTCCTCAAGGAATACATTCGTTAAGGAGTCATTTATGTTGCGTCCCCTCATTGCCTTTACTGTCGGTCTGTCTGCCACCCTTGTGGCCATGCCGCAACCCGGTTCTGCCCAAGCTTGTGCCTATGCCAAAGGATTGAGTCAAAGTCTGAGTCATACCTCATTCTTTGATGGTGGCAAACTGCCGATCGCTCTGGGACTGAGTGCGGGTGTGATTACAGCAGCGGCAGTGGGGGTGACCCTGTGGCAACGGCAGCAGCACAATGATGCGGTGACTGCTGCTTCTGAAGCTCCTGCGTTAGAACTGCCAGTGATCTTGCCGGAGTCTGAAGATGCAGAGCGTTCTGAAAATATGACACCAATTGCTTAGCTATTGATTGGTCAAATTACTCCCCCTTATCGGGGGGGTATTTCTAGGGTGTAATTCTGTTGCCCAGTCAGATACTCCGTTATTTCATCATCTATGGCACAGCATCTGCTCATCGTACTCGCCTAGCACAGGGACGTTTGATGGGCGATGCCCCGAGGACGTGATGGTTCTCTTTGAAATCCCTCAGACAAACATGGACGGATAGCATTTTGGCTCCCCTTGGGCTTAGCTCCCTGACGGCAGATTGCTCATGGCTATTGGCAATAGCGGCAATCCTTCGATTGAACTAAAGGTCAACTTAATTCGTGAGTAAGCCCAAACCTAGGCGACAATGGCACTGTTGCACAGGACAATCTTGTGAGCGCCGCCAAGGCCACTCCCAAACTTTGGAGCTACAGTCACCACAACATTCAAGGACTAGTGTTTGATCCTGTCGCAGAAAGGGTGCGGTCAACAGAATACGGCTCCCTCGGTGGCGATGAACTGAATTGATCGAGCGCGGTACAACCTACGGTTCGCCAATAGTGACCTATAGCCGTGAATATTGGGGCGCAGAAATTGCCACAGAGCGGCGTCGTCTGGGGATGGTCGATCCTCTGTTGGCGTGGACGCCAGCCATTACTTCTTCAGGACTCGCAGTTGATTAGGGCGATCGTGCACCCCAGTGGCACGGTGCCCTCTTTGCCGGTGGTCTCGTCTCTTAAGATGTGCGCAAACTTCGAGTCAGTGCCAATAACAGCGTTGAGAGTTGAGAAGACATTCCTAGGGGGCAGCAGGTATGAGATATACGCCAAGGCTTTGATGGTTACTTGTACATTCTCACCGAGAATGCTACTAATGGTCGCCTGTTGCATGTCATTCCTTAACATTGAGCTAAATAACTTTTTATTGCTTCTTAAATGTAAGCGAATACGCTTATCAGAGAATAAAAAGCAGTTGCAAAAGCAATGTGACTGCCACATTGAAGGGTGAGGAGTGTATATGCGTTTTTGGGGAAAGCTTCTAGGGAGTTCTCTAGTAGGCCTAGGTATTATTTTGGGATTGCACAATGCAGCCGTTGGCCAATCCTCACCAGAAGAAATTTTAAGCTCTCGCATCCAACCCCGTGGAACGATTCGCTTCAACAGTGAAGGCGCTGGTTTCAGTCACTATCTTAGTGCAGAAACATTTATTCCATTCTTTCAACAGCAGAGTGCTGGCATCGGTTTCTTTGAAGGCAAACTCCTGATGGCTACGCCCAATACAGCCTTGGGGTATAACTTAACACTTGGCTACCGTGCCTTGACAGGCAATCAGAGATTTGCCCTCGGTGGCTATTTATCCTACGATTTTCGCAACACGGGAGACGCGGGTTTTAACCAGCTTGGGCTTGGTCTAGAACTCTTGGGAGATGTTGATGTCCGCATAAATGGCTATATCCCCCTAGGAACTCGGCAAGTTCTTCTCAATCAAGCCGTGGGTTCAATCGGCACCATTCAAAATAACCAGATTCTCCTTGATCGCAATCGCCTTTTCCAAGAGGCGCTTACAGGTTTTGACTTTGAAGTAGGAACTCGATTGGTTCCATTAGGTAAAGACTATCTGCGGGGTTACGCTGGTTTGTACTACTACAGTGGTGAGAGTATTGCTGATTTTGTTGGCGTGCGTGCCCGTTTAGCCGCTCGACCTATCGAGTACCTCAGCCTCAGTGCAACAGTGCAAAGTGATGATCGTTTTGGCACGAAAGCTTGGTTCGGAATCGGGGTTTCTTTTCCTAGTGTAGCAGGGAGTCGGCGCCGTGCTCCGGAGCGAGGTCAAAATGTAGCAGCTCGCTTAGGTGAATCCCTAGAGCGTCTCAACTTCATTACCGTTGATAATGAGCTTGTTAGGGATCGAGTTGCAACAGTTAATCCTGCCACAGGTCAACCTTACCGAGTTTTCACAGTTGATACTGTAGCAGGCAGTGCTGCCCGTATTAATGATTTACCCCTTGCTCAAAACGATATTGTTTTAGTTGGCGTTGCTGACACAGATGGCAATACTGGAGGACAAGGCACAATTAATCTCCGAGATGGTGTCCAACTTCTTTCGACAACTGTGGATCGGCAACTACCAACTACAGTAGGAACGATTACTATTCCTGCGCTTACGCCAAGTAACCAGAGACCGACTATTGCTGGCACGATTATTTTAGCTAGGAATAATACTATTGATGGCTTTAATATTACGCCACCTCCTGGTCAGCCTGCGATTATTGGTAATAACGTCAATCCGCCTCGTATTCTCAATAATCAAATTACAACCATTAATGCAGCTGGTATTAGCATAACGAATAGTACTGGTGTACAGATTACGAATAACCAAATTACGAGTACCAATGGCAGTGGTATCATTTTAGTTAGTGCTGAATCCCCTGTTGTCCGCAATAACAGTGTTACCATTACGAGTACAACTAATCCTGCCTTTAACCGCCGTGGCATCAGTATTACTGAAAGCACCAATGCAACAGTTGAAAACAACACTGTTGATGGTGGTATTGGTGAGGGAATCGGTCTAGATAATGCCCTTGGAAATGTAACCATTCGCGGCAATACTGTCCGTAATGTGGGTCAAACAACAACAGACACTAACCTGGAAGCCAGTATCTTCATCCGTAACAATCGAGGCAATGCCAATATCACTATCGAAGACAACGTGACTGAAAACAACCAAACGGCAGGCAATCGCGTTGATGGCATTGAATTCAACCTCTGCCGTGGGGATAGCTTTGCTGCCCCTGATCGTTTTACCGACAACCAGTTTGCCAATTGCGCTGCCCCTGCCAGTGCAACAGTAACAGTTCGGAATAATCAGATTCGCAACATTGGTACAGGCACTGACGGTAGTGACGGCATTGACTTCAATATTGGCGATGGCGCTAACCTCACAGCTGTTCTAGAAAATAACGTGATTGAGAACATTTCCGATGCCGGCATTACGGTTGATATTGTGAGCAGTGCTGCGCCAGTTGCCAATCCCACAGCGGATATTACAATCCGCGGTAACCAAATCCGCAACATTTTCAATGATGATGCCATCAAGCTTGAGTCCAACAGTGCAGGACAAGTAGTGCTCAATATTGAAAACAACAACATACAGAATATTGGTACTTTAGGTGCTCATGACGGCATTGATCTGGAGTTCACAACGACTGCTGCAAGTTTAACCCCTGCAAGAGTCAGAATTGTCAGCAATCAACTCTCGAATGTTAGCGATCGCGGTATAGAAATTGACACGGAGAATAATGCTCAGTTACAACTTGAAGTTAGCAACAACACTATCCAAACAACGGCTGTCGGTGAAGCAGTGCGCCTGCGCGCTCGGAATAATTCTCGTCTCAATACCATAGTCAGCAACAACACTCTCACTCAAGGAAACTCTGCTACCC
>NZ_JARJMS020000006.1:0-13495 GCF_029335995.1 Thermosynechococcus sp. Uc | reverse complement strand
AGTCCTGCGAGAAAATCACTACTCATTTGCTGCTATGCCCATATGCCTAAAGTTTCATCATACCTGCTATTACTGGCCAACAGCTTGGCACACCCAGCCGCCAGCACTGCGCTCCTCACTACCTCGCTATCAAAACTTACGAAGAAAGCAAATCTAGCGTTTCGTTGTGGGTGTCTGCTGGTTGCGTCTGTGGCGCCTCTGGATAAAAGATTAACTCCAGTTTGACTTTGCCGCGGTGCCAGCCGGTTTGGTCTAACAACATAACCTCTGCCGCACAGCCATCGGCAAGGTATTTAGCTCTATCAGATGAATTTGTAATTTCCCGCATTAGTTGCTCAACGTAGGTAATATCGTAACCATTGCGGCACCGGCGCACAAGAGTAGAGGAATTTTCATAGGATTTATAGGAATTTGGATCTTCAATATCCACACCCTCCGTCCTAAAGCGAATCACTTCATCAGGGGCTAATAAACGGTAAACGGGATGGCTTGACATAGACTCCTCCTCGCAATTCAATTTCAAGTCAGTAAAGCTCTTCTTGATGGGTCAAGATTACACAATTCTGGGGAAATAGGCAACATAGGTTGAGATAACCCCTACATCTATTTGCATCCACTTGGCATCCACTGGATCGTCATTAGCCACAGAGCCAAATTAATGCCCCCAAGGTTTATGGGGTGGGAAGAGGCGGCACACTGTCTCTTAGGGCAAAAAGGGGGGATGGCTCATTGCCTGAGTCTTGTTTCTAGCTGAGAGAAATCAGGGGGAGTTTCTGGCGATCGCGCCCTTGCTGTTCGAGGCAGTGGTTAATGCCTGTTACCGCTTCGTTATACATGGCAATCTTGGCCTCTAGTTCCTTCAGTTTAGCGGCATTGCGCTCAATACTTTCAGCCGCTTCTTTTTCTAGGGTTTTGCCAAGGTGCTCCCGGGCCTGTTGCTGTTGTTGGAGAATTTTTTGGCTATGTTGTTTAGCCGCAGTGAGGAGAGGCTCTGTAATTGCGGTGGCGATCGCCGCTCGATAGGTCACTTCAATCGTTTTCTTGATCTTGTGGACAAAGTCCATTTTCAGGAGTTCCCGCAGTTCGGTTTCCGCCTCAAACATACTTGAAGCATCAAAGGTATTGCAGGCTTTGCGCAGTACCTCCCGCAGTTTCATCACCCCTTGGGTATCGTGGTAGAAATCCTCGCGCTCCCGCACATAGCGATCGCACTCAATGCGTGCCACCGTCGTAATACTAATCAGTACCTCCTCCTCTAGCTTGGCCAACATTTGATCAATGCCGCTGTCATTCCCCAGCAGGTGAAAGAGTTTGCGATAGTAGGGCTGCTGGTAAATCTCCCGACTCAACTGCTTAAAGAGATTTTTGATCACCTCTTGGGAAGACTCGACGAGGGTTTTCTTGAGGCCATTGGCCAAGTAATAGAAGGCCTCCGCCAAAATCCCCATGACGGGAACAACGGAGTTGGTGGGATGACTATCAAGGGCCTGTTGATAAATCGTGGCCACGGAGAACTGGCGTAGGAGTTGCTCGAGGGAAGTGACAAGGTTATTTTTCAGCCGTTTATAGTTCTGCTCTGCCTCTGGAGACTGGCCACCCTTGATACGATTGAGAAATTGATCAATATGCCGATAAAACTCATCTCCGGCGGTTTTCAGTTCTTGACTGAGATCCAAAAGCTTCGTCTGCTTGAGGGCTTCAATGTCATTGGGTTGCTGTCTTAGCTCATGGAGTTCTGGCTGGTACAAATTGCTGAGGTTAATGCAGACATTTTGCAGATCGCTGACCAATTGCTCCAACAGTTGGGGATACTTTTCCTCCCGCAGATAGCGGCTGATGTCACTGCGGAAAATTTCCACCTCGCTATCTTTAATCATGTGTTGGATCAGTTCGTGGCCATAGCGTTGCAAAATCAGTTCATAGCTTTCAAGGGGCGTTTTGTCCGTGTCCAGTTGAATGCGAAACTTGCTGGGCAATTTGTAGGAGAAAATACAGTAGCGCAGAAACTCGGAGATAAATTTCGGCGCATCGGTACGTTGTTTGAGCTTGCTGATTTCATTGGCAAAGATAGAGTCTAGCCCATAGCGATCGCGATCGCTACATTTGAGCAACTGACTACCATAAAAACCCAAAAGACCACTGGTGCGATAAACGCGATCCGGGGGCGAGTAAAAGGACTTGGCAATTGTATTGTTGACCTTCTCGCGCAAATCGGCATCAAACCACGTTTGATCAATGCGGTTAATCACATGAAACACGCGATCGCGCAGCCCCGGATTGTTCTTGATATTTTCCAGTAGATCAATTTCCTCCTGAATAATTTCCCCAGAGGCAGCAATTTGATAGACGACAATCACGGCTGAGGTTTCTGGATCATTAATACAGCGATAGGCTAGTTCAGCGTGCTCCTTGATGGGCGCATCAATGCCGGGGGTATCAATCAGAACATTGCCCCCCGCAAGCAGGGGATGGTGGCAGTAGTACTCAATTTTTTTGAGAACGGCACTATTGGGGCCTTGACGGGCATATTCCGATGCTTCCGCGATCGTGCCAAAGCCCAAGCCATCCATCGAGAAGGAATTGTTGACCGTGGGATGAATGTGGGCAGCATTTTGTTGGCGGCCTTGGAGCAGCAGTTTTAGACCATTGGCTTCCCGTGCCCGTTGGGAGCGCCCCTCGCCCCCCTCCTGTTCAATAATTTGGTTGGCAAATTGAATCGCTTCTTGAATCGAACTGGGATTATTAATATCAACGTTGCGTCCCAACCGCAGGCGATCGCTAATATCGGTGACCTGTTTTTGAATTTCCCCTTCGGTGTAAAACGTCAAAACGGCTCGCTCGCGATCGGGTTCAGCATAGGCGACACGGCAAATCGTCCCCGTTGCGTGACCTTGGGCACTGTAGAGCAGTTCGCGCTCCAACAGCGCATTGATCAGCATTGATTTCCCAGCACTAAAAGGCCCCGCAAAAACAATTTCAAATGTCGGCGAAACCGCCTTGCGCAGGGAAGTTTGAACCGGCGTAATATCAAAGGAGCGCAGCTTGGGTTCCGCATTCAACAGCTCAAGGAGGCGATCGCAGTCCGCTTGCAAATTGGGGCAGGTATTGAGGAGGTCGCTCATAGCAAAGAAGCACAAACTATTGTCAGCAACAGCCTAACATAGCTTTTCTAGCCTCCCCTAGGTGGTGGATGTTAATTTTTTTTGCGATTTTGCCCCCGTCTAAACCCGAGAACCCCTCAAGGTAGAATGAGAATTTATCCTAACTAATCGCACTCTTATGGACAGCGTCCACTGGCAGCAGGTTCACGACTACACTGACATCCTGTACCACAAAACGACGGGCATTGCCAAAATTACGATTAACCGTCCCCACAAGCGCAATGCTTTTCGCCCGCAAACCATTGTGGAAATGAGTCAGGCCTTTGAAGATGCCCGCAACGATCCCACAATTGGCGTGGTTTTGTTGACCGGTGCAGGCCCCCACAGCGATGGCAAGTATGCCTTTTGTGCGGGTGGTGACCAAAGTATTCGCGGTGAGGCAGGCTATCTGGACGATCAGGGGGTAGCACGGCTGAATGTGCTGGATCTGCAACGGCAAATTCGCTCCCTGCCAAAGGTGGTCATTGCCCTTGTGGCCGGCTATGCCATTGGCGGTGGCCATGTGCTGCACTTGGTGTGCGATCTCACAATTGCAGCTGAAAATGCCATTTTTGGGCAGACAGGACCACGAGTGGGCAGTTTTGATGCCGGCTTTGGCGCCAGCTACTTGGCCCGCGTCGTGGGGCAAAAAAAAGCCCGTGAAATTTGGTTTCTTTGTCGGCAATATAGCGCCCAAGAAGCCTTGGCAATGGGCTTGGTGAATGCAGTGGTTCCCGTAGAAGCCTTGGAAACAGAGGGCATCCGCTGGGCGCGGGAAATCCTCAACCACAGTCCCTTGGCCATTCGCTGCTTGAAGGCGGCCTTTAATGCCGATTGTGATGGTCAAGCGGGCCTACAGGAATTAGCGGGGAATGCTACGCTGCTGTACTACCTGACCCAAGAGAGCACTGAGGGCAAAACTGCCTTTTTGGAAAAGCGTCCTCCCAACTTTCAGCAGTTCCCTTGGCGCCCCTAGGCGATGCGCTAGAGTAGGAGCATGTGGCATTGGGAGAATCCGCCATGTGTATTTGTGTAAACTGCGCCCTTGTGGATCGCTGTACCACATACTATGCTGTTGAAGAACAGCATCAACAGCCCCACCTGACCCTCACGCCAGACTTTGATCCGATTGAGCCTACAATCAACATCAACATCCGTACTCAAGGGGAAGAAATCCTATTGGAGTGGGATGTGGTTGGTTGTCAAAGTTTTGTAGAAGAGCAGGGGCGGTGGGCAAAACTGCGCCCAGGACAACTAATTCCCACCTAGGTTTTGTATCTCGCTTCTCAGTAACTGGCGATCGCCCCTACACTCCCTAGGTTTTGTGTAATATTTTTTCTGTTCTCCGCCAAAAAGGGTCATGGGGCGTCGCCGACTGCAACAGCAACTTGATCTTTTTCTCCACTCACCATCTGTGGAGATAGGCTTAATTGTCCTAATTTTGACTTGGACAACACTGGTGGTGGTTGATTTTTTGACAGGGCAACCCCCTTACCCCAACCTCCTAATAGTGCTGGCGGAAATCCCCCTGCGGTTGTGCTTTACGGTTGAGCTGCTGTTACGCTTTGCGATCGCCCGCAAAAAGCAACGATTTTTCCGCCACTACTGGCTTGATCTAGTTGCAATTTTACCGATGCCGCCCCAGTGGCCTTTGTTTCGTTTACTGCCCTTGCTGCGTCTGCCCCGTGCCTCCGTTCTGATTAACCGCACCCTGCATTATGTTTCCCCCCGCATTGCTGTTCTTTATGGTGCCCAAATTTCAGCACTGTTAATCATTGTATTAATCATGCTCTTTGGGGGGCTGGCTTTCTATATTATCGAAGGAACCTCCAACCCAGACATCAAGACCCTTGGGGATGCCCTGTGGTACAGCTTCTTTTCCTTAGTGTCTGCGGAACCCATTGGGGCTTATCCCCAAACCCATGGCGGGCGGATCATTACTCTTGTGGTGGTTTTGGCAGGTTTGACCTTGTTTGCGGTCTTTACAGGGGTGGTGTCTGCCTTCATGGTGCAGCGATTGCAGTCGGCCATGAGTATTAAGAACTTTGACTTGGATGAGTTGCGCAACCACATTATTCTCTGCGGTTGGAACCGCAGTGCTCCTCTTGTACTACAGGAGTTACAAACGGATCCCCAAACCCGCTATGCACCAATTGTCATTGTTGCCGAACTCGAACAGTTACCTATAAATGAGTTACGGGCGGTGGATCAAAACCGCCTTTACTTTTATTCTGGGGACTACACCCGCATTGATGTTTTGGAGAAGGTGCAAATTTACCATGCTTCCCGCGCCATTCTCTTGGCGGATACCAGCCAGCCCCGCAGTGACCAAGACCGCGATGCCCGAACCGTTCTCGCTGCATTGACCATAGAAAAACTCAATCCGACGATTTACACCTGTGCTCAGTTGTTGGATCGCAATAATAATGTCCAACTTCAGGCGGCGGGAGTGGAGGATGTAGTGGTTGCCGATGAAATGGCAGGTCACCTTATTGGCAATGCAGTACGCAATCAAGGGGCAATGGATGTCTTTGCCGAACTCCTGACGGTACAGGTGGGCAACCAGTTTTATCGGCTTCCTTTGTCCTCAACGCTGGCCGGTAAAACCTTTTGGTATGCGCAACAACAGTTCAAGGAACAGTATGATGCCCTTCTAGTCGCTGTGGAACGTCGCATTGAGGGGCGTCGCCAGACGTATATTAATCCACCAATGGACTACGAGTTGCAAGTGGGGGATTACGTAGTGGTAATTGCGCGGCAGTGTCCACAGTGGGAATAAGATAATGGAAATTTTCTCACAAGTACAGTTGCCTTTTCCCCGCGAGCACGTCTATCGCACCTATCGCGATCGCCTGCCAGAACTGGTGAACTGGATGCCCAATGTGCGCGAAATTGAAGTGCAAGAGCGCAAGGAATTGCCCCAAGCTCTAGAGATGGTTTTGGTCTGGCATGGGGGAGGTGAAATTCCCGCAGCGGCACGGGCACTCCTGAGTGAGGCGATGCTCTCGTGGACCGACTATACCCATTGGGATGATCGCGACTATCTCACCCACTGGCGCATTGCCCCCCATGCCTTTACCGAGGCCATTGACTGTCAAGGGGAAAACCAATTTATTGCTGCGGGCGATTCAACGATTATTACTAGCCGAGGCCATCTGCGCATTGATCCAAAACGGATTCCAGGGGTACCTTTATTTCTGGCTGGTTTGATTGCCCGCGCTGTGGAGGAGTATCTCGGCCAACGCATTGAACCTAATTTTCAACAATTGGCAGCAACGGTGGCAGCGTTTTTGCGTACTGAAGGAGGGCAACAGGAATGAAAGTGCTGGAGCAAACGTCGTATCGCTTGCGCGTGCGGGATTACCCTTGGTTGATGTGGTTTGTAGGCGGATTTTTCATTTTTATGCCTATATTGATGCTCAGCTTCTTTCAGGTTGAGGAGATTCACTGCCAACGCCAAACTGTCCCCTATGAGTGCATCATTACCCGCACGTCCCTTGTGAGTCAAGAGCGGGTAAAAATTCCCCTCACTTCGCTCTATCAGGCGAAGTTGGAGGACTACATTGACAGTGAGGGTGAGAGCGGTCCCATGTATCGGGTCGTTCTTGAAGTGGCAGGTCAGTCAATTCCGTTGGGCTATGCTTCCTCAGTTGTAGGCAATCGCGCGGCAATCGTGGAGCAAATTAACCAGTTCCGCGCTAATCCCAACCAAACGCAACTCTCTGCCCGCTTGGACGATCGCCGGCTGATTGAGATATTTGCAGGAGTATTCTTTTTGGTAGGAATGGCTCTCATTTCTCTTACGTCGGTCTTAACGTTGGATTTGGATCAACGGAGAGGCACCTTTACGATTCAGCATGCAAATTTTTTCCGCCGAACTCAGAAGGAATTGCTCTTGCGCGAGATTGGCGACATTGCTATTGAAAGTGATGAGGATTCCGATGCCTATCGCGTTGTAGTTCACCTAACCTCTGGCGAGAAAGTTCCCCTGCGGAACTACTATAGCAGCGGCTATAACAACAAGAAAAAATTGGCTAATCTTTTGCGTCAATTCCTGAATCTACCACCCCTGTGAATTCTCCTGTGGGTGTGAAAGCTGGCTCTCTATTAAACTGAAAATAACACTATGCGTTTACTGATGTGGGAGTTTGCCCTCAATTCTCGTTATGCAACCAACAGATCCGGCAAAGTTTACTGACAAGGCATGGGAAGCCATTGTTAAGTCCCAAGATGTGGCACGGGAATATCGCAGCCAATATCTGGAAACAGAGCACGTTATGATTGCCCTACTGCAGGAAGAAGGACTGGGGCAACTCATCCTTGAACGCGCAGAAATTGACACTGAGTGGGTTCTAAAGCGGCTGATGGACTTTGCCAAGCAGCAGCCCCGTGTTGCTGTAGGCAGCGAGCTTTACTGTGGGCGGAGTTTGGATGTTCTTCTCGATGAGGCCAATCGTCTTCGTCAAGAGCAACAGGATCAGTTTATTTCCGTGGAGCATCTTTTGTTAGCTTTCGTGGGCGATCGCCGCATTGGTCAACGTCTTTTCCGCGCCCTGAATTGCGATCGCGCCCAGTTAGCTGCTGCTGTCAAGGCTATTCGCGGTAGCCAACGGGTGGTGGATCAAAACCCGGAAAACAAGTATGCCGCCCTAGAAAAGTATGGCCGCGATCTCACGGAAGCAGCTCGCCAAGGCAAACTCGATCCCGTTATTGGCCGCGATGAAGAGATTCGCCGTGTCATTCAAGTCCTTTCGCGCCGTACCAAAAATAACCCCGTGCTCATTGGTGAACCCGGTGTGGGTAAAACCGCCATTGCTGAAGGGCTGGCGCAACGGATTATCAATGGGGATGTGCCGGAATCGCTGAAAAATCGGCGGCTCATTTCCTTAGATCTTGGCAGTCTTGTTGCTGGCGCGAAATTCCGCGGTGACTTCGAGGATCGCCTCAAAGCAGTTCTTCACGAAGTCACTCACTCCGACGGCCAAATTGTCCTTTTTATTGATGAACTGCATACGGTAGTTGGCGCCGGCGCCAATCAAAACTCTGCCATGGATGCCAGCAATTTACTCAAACCCATGCTGGCGCGCGGAGAACTGCGCTGTATTGGTGCCACTACCCTAGACGAGTACCGCAAATACATAGAGAAGGATGCGGCTCTTGAGCGTCGCTTTCAGCAGGTGTACATTGGCCAGCCCAGCGTTGAAGACACCATCTCCATTTTGCGTGGCCTGAAGGATCGCTATGAGATTCACCACAACGTAAAAATTACTGATTCAGCCCTTGTGGCGGCGGCAGTGCTCTCTGATCGCTACATTAGCGATCGCTTTTTGCCCGACAAGGCTATTGACCTTGTGGATGAAGCAGCTGCCAAGCTCAAAATGGAAATCACCACCAAGCCAGCAGAATTGGAGGCTCTCGAGCGACGACTGCGGCAACTAGAAATGGAAAAACTCTCCCTCCAACAGGAGGAAAGCCTGCCCCTAAGTCAAGCTCCGTTGCAAGCCACCCGCGATCGCCTGCAGCGCATCGAAGCGGAGATTGCTCAACTACAACCACGCCAACAGGCCATGCAAGCCCGCTGGCAAGCAGAGAAAGCCCTCTTGGAGCGTATCAACAGCCTCAAGGAAGAGGAAGACCAAGTGAAGCTGCAAATTGAGCAAGCAGAGCGCGACTACAATCTCAACAAAGCCGCTCAGCTCAAATATGGTCGCCTTGAAACCCTGCAACGGGAGTTGGAGAGCACGGAAGCACAACTTTTGGAACTTCAGGCGGAAGGCGGCACTTTTTTGCGAGATCAAGTTACCGAAGCCGACATTGCTGAAATTGTTGCCAAGTGGACAGGGATTCCCCTGCAAAAACTAATGGCCTCAGAACGACAAAAACTTTTGCAACTAGAGCAAGTCCTGCATCAACGGGTGATTGGTCAAACCGATGCCGTCGCAGCCGTGGCCGCAGCCATCCGCCGAGCGCGAGCTGGCATGAAAGATCCTGCCCGTCCCATTGGCTCCTTTCTTTTTATGGGACCGACGGGGGTCGGCAAAACCGAACTGGCCCGTGCCCTTGCTGAAGCTCTCTTTGACGATGAAAATGCCCTTGTGCGCATTGACATGTCAGAGTACATGGAAAAGCACGCTATCTCCCGCATGATTGGGGCACCACCAGGCTATGTCGGCTTTGACAGTGGCGGTCAACTGACGGAGGCGATTCGTCGTCGTCCCTATGCGGTGGTTCTGTTTGACGAGGTGGAAAAAGCCCACCCCGAAGTCTTTAATGTGCTCTTGCAGGTGCTAGATGATGGTCGGGTAACCGATTCCCAAGGGCGGACAGTGGATTTTCGCAATACCGTGATCATCATGACCAGCAACCTGGGCAGCGAGTATATTTTAGATTTGGCCGGCGATGACAGCCGCTACGAAGAAATGCGCCAACGGGTGCTCCAAAGTGCCCAAAAGTATTTTCGCCCGGAGTTCCTCAACCGCATTGATGACCTGATTCTGTTCCATGGGCTAGGGCGGGCGGAATTGGCACAGATTGCCCAAATTCAACTGCGACGAGTGGAGAAACTTCTTGCGGATCAAAAAATTCGCCTGCACCTCACCCCGGCAGCCCTAGATCATTTGGTGGCAGTGGGCTTTGATCCGGTCTATGGTGCCCGTCCTCTAAAGCGCGCCATTCAACGGGAATTGGAGAATCCGCTTGCCGTGAAAATTCTTGAAGAAGTCTTTGCGCCCGGAGATACAGTTTTGGTAGATTTAGTTAATGGTGAGTTGACCTTTGGCGCTGCAAACTTGGCGGGTGCTAGCGATGACCGCAATACCGTCACCGCTTTCTAAACCCTCAGTAACACCCTCGACAGGCAAAAAGTGCGCTTGAAGAAGAGGATACACTGCGCTGTCCATATCTTTCATAGTTGATTTAGATTGAAGTTCGCGACTTATCAAGGGAGATTGACAGAATTGATTTGCAACGTCCAAAAGGGTTGGAAGCCCTCGTGGAGGTACCCAAATACTTTGATTAGAGCTTGACAATCTTTACTGTATCTCCCACCTTTAGTCCCAGTTCGGCAGCACGGCCACCCACTAATTCTAAAACGGCATCCACTGCAACACCGGACTCATAGGTAGGGCAAGGGAGTGTTTGGCAGGGTGGGGCTGCAGGGGCGATCGCCACCACTTTACCGTCCCTCAGAAAAATCAAGTCAAGGGGAATGAGGCAGTTCTTCATCCAGAAGCTGGCCACCTGTGGCGGAGACAGTGGGAAGAGCATGCCTCGATTCTTTGGCAAATGGGAGCGAAACATCAAGCCCAACTGTTGCTGTGCCGGTGTGTGCGCCACTTCCAACTGAATCCATATGTTGTGAATGCGCGCCTTGGCCGTAATGGGTAGATATTGCGGAATACCGCGAACCATTTGAGTGGGTGCTGCTACATCCCCTTGGCTAAGACTTTGATAGCCCAGCAGTACCCCTAAGGTGACCAATCCCAGAACTAGCCAGCGTAACTTAGGCTTCACGGAGAACATACCCTACTCCTCGCACTGTGTGGATCAACCGTTTTTCACCATCCGGTTCAATCTTTAACCGCAGGTAGCGAATATAGACTTCAATGACGTTAGATTCTCCCAAAAAGTCATAGCCCCAGACATTTTCCAAAATTTGCTCACGGGTGAGGACTTCGCGGGGATGTTCCATGAGAAATTTCAGTAGTTCATATTCCTTCATCGTCAGGTCAATTGTGCGTCCGTTGCGCTCCGCTCGCCGCGTCAACAGATCGAGGGTCAAATTATCAAATTGTAACACCTCGTTTTGGGTGACTGGCGGCTTCAAATACAGCTGAATCATTTGCAAAAAGGACTTGGGATTATAGGGCAGCAGTAGGTAGTCATCCGCACCCGACTCCAACACCGCGACCCGATCCTCTAGGCGATCGCTCTCAAGCATCAGTAGAATCGGCAAATTGATCCCCTGTTGGCGCAACTGTTGGCACAACTCCGTACTGTTGAGACGTCCTAAGGAGCGATCTATGATGATTAGGGCAGGCTGCCATTCTGTACAAGCCAAACGACATTCCTTATCTGTTGTCGCAATGACCGGATCATAACCCGCTGCCTGAAGGTCTTGCCCCATCCGTTGCGACAAGTGGTTGTCAGCACAGACTAAGAGTAAACGTGAAGGGAGAGAAGTTAGTTCCATGTCAATCATCCTTACTCTAGAGATCTTACTTTCAGCTTATGCCTTGTGGGAAAATGTTCAAAAATGCGCCCGTAGCTCAGCGGAATAGAGCACTCGCCTTCTAAGCGATTGGTCGTTGGTTCGAGTCCAACCGGGCGCGTTTAACCTGCTATCGTTGATGGGGAGCGTATTGGAGTGCAATAATCCTCGCAATGAGTCCTAAATATCGCCGCGTGTTGCTCAAATTGAGCGGTGAAGCTCTCATGGGCAACCTGAACTATGGTATTGATCCGAAAGTGGTGCAATCGTTTGCCAGTGAAATTGCTCAAGTGGTGGAAGCGGGAGTTCAAACCGCTATTGTTGTTGGAGGTGGCAATATCTTTCGGGGAATGAAAGGGGCAGCTGCCGGTATGGATCGGGCGACCGCCGACTACATTGGTATGATTGCCACCGTTATGAATGCGATGACTCTGCAGGATGCCCTTGAACAAATAAATGTTCCCACACGAGTACAGACAGCGATCGCCATGCAGGAGGTGGCCGAACCCTATATTCGTCGCCGTGCTATTCGTCATCTAGAAAAAGGTCGCGTTGTAATCTTTGGCGGCGGGTCTGGGAACCCCTTTTTCACCACCGATACCACGGCTGCATTACGCGCTGCTGAAATTGATGCCGAAGTGATCTTCAAAGCTACTAAAGTAGATGGGGTCTATGACGCTGATCCCCAGAAACATCCTAATGCGCGCCGCTACCGCAGTCTCACTTACACCCATGCCCTCACCCACAACTTGGCCGTAATGGACAGTACCGCGATCGCCCTGTGTAAAGATAATGATATCCCCATCATTGTATTTAGTTTAGAAACGGCTGGTAATATCTACCGCGCCTTAACTGGGGAACCCATTGGTACGATGGTTGGAGGCTCCTGTGAAATTAGCTGATGTCGAAGAGCGGATGCAAAAGTCAGTTGAAGCAACCCAGCATGACTTTAACAGTATTCGTACGGGTCGCGCCAACGCGGCTTTGCTAGATCGGGTGATGGTGGACTACTACGGCACAGAAACGCCGCTGCGCTCCTTGGCCAATATCTCTACGCCCGATGCAACGACCATCTTAATTCAGCCCTACGATCGCTCGACGTTGGCAAACATTGAAAAAGCAATTCAACTCTCTGACTTAGGGCTAACGCCCAATAATGACGGTTCTTGCGTCCGCCTCAATATCCCACCCTTGACTACAGAGCGACGTAAAGAACTGGTGAAAACCGCCGCCAAAATTGCCGAAGGGGGCAAAGTTGCCATTCGCAACATCCGCCGCGATGCCATTGATCACATCAAAAAGGAGGGGAAAGCAGGAGAACTCACTGAAGACGAAGTCAAAGACTTACAGGAGAAGGTGCAAAAACTCACCGACAAGTACATCGCCAAAATTGATGCCCTCTTTGCCGAAAAAGAAAAAGACATTATGACGGTATAGGCTAAGTCCCCGGTAACTGTCGCAACTCTAAACTCAGGTGCGATCGCTCCGCAAGGGCAAGGAGCAATGGCCCACGGGAAGTATATTCGACAATACTGACACTGGCCACTGGGGCAGCAATGCGATCCCGAAATCGTCCCACATCAATGCCGAGAAGACCACAGAGCATCATCCGAATTGTGGCCTTGTGGGAGACGATCAAGATATTGCCGTCGGGGTACTCCTGTTCAATTTCCAAGAGCACGGCATTACTGCGACGGTAAATATCAATCCCCCGTTCACCTCCTGTGGGGGCATTCCAGCCCGGATCAGCAAGCCAGCGCACATAGTCATCATGGAACTTGGCATTCACCTCTTCAGGCGAAAGACCTTCCCACTGTCCATAGTAAATTTCCCGCAGACCGTCGCGGATCTGCATCTGCAGGCCCACGCGATCGCAAAGAGGTTGTGCCGTGGTTCGAGTTCGCAACATTGGACTGACAAAGACTGCTTGCCACGGTAACTGGGCATAGTGATCAGCAAAGGCCTCAGCCATCGCTAGACCGGCATCTGTCAAGGGTGGATCCAGTTCTCCACAGTAGGCATTGGCGCGACTAAAGCTAGTTTGCCCGTGGCGCAAGAAATAAAGTGTTAAAACCACAACAACTTTTACCCATTATGCTAGGGGCAGCATAATCGAGGACAGCAAGGCTCGTCAACAGTAAGTACA
>NZ_JARJMS020000001.1:0-21701 GCF_029335995.1 Thermosynechococcus sp. Uc | reverse complement strand
GCAAGGTGGCAAAGGAAAGGGGAGGGGGTTCAATGCCTGTAAATGGCAGAGGTGGTGGCGTGGTGGTGGCAAGGGGGGGCAGTTCTGTGGGCAAGAGTGGTTCAATGGAAGGTAAGTCCGCTTCCAGTTCTGGTGAAAGGCTGACCAAAGGCACCAGTTGATCTCTGGTCAACTCTGGCGGTGTGGGTTCTGGCACACGCACAAAGGCAAGGATGACGGCATGCAGAAAAATTGAACTGGCGATCGCCAGCCGTGTGGGCTCCCACACTGGCCACTGAGAAATCTTTTGCCAAAGGGGTTGAATCGGCAGCCGCAGCATACAAGACACTCCACACCCGTGAATATCCACGACGATTGTATCTCGGCTGATTCTCCCTTATGCCAAGCGAGACTTGCTATGATAAACAAGTAATCCTGTCTTAACGTCAATTTAATTTATTGTGCCGATAAAAGCTAATTCAGCGCGTTCGTGTAATGTCCTGTGGGCGTGAGCAGTCTCCAGCAACTCTTATCTTGGCAAATCTTGGCAAAAGGAGCGCAGTTGCAATGGGATGTTTCTGTCAAACCCACTGGGGTCTTGCAAGCACTCCTGCAACTGAGCCATGGAATCCGTGCAGCCCTCAGTCACCAGCCGTAGCGTCTGCCCCTTGATCTGGCTTGCTGGGTTGAAAAACTCCGCAGCAACTTGTACTCCCTGTAGGGACTCTTGCATTTCCCGTTTGCGCAAGGGCAAGGAATTCTGATCTACTGAGGGAGACTAGTACAGCTACTGAGGGCGATCGCTCCCAATGCAAGCAATAACCAGCAATACTTTCCCGCCAATTAGACCCGTGCCTCCAAAGACTTGAGGTATTCCGTATTTACCCCAGATTCGCGCACAAGGGCAATTTTTCCTGTGCGGGCAATTTCGCGAATCCCGAATTTATTGAGCATTTGAACAATGGCCACCATCTTGCCGGGATCACCCGACACCTCAATGGTCAGGGAATCGTCGGAGACATCCACCACCTTGGCGCGGAAAATTTGCACCAGTTCCAAGATTTCAGAGCGGGTGCTAGCTGTGGCATTCACCTTCAGGAGCATGAGTTCCCGTTCCACACAGGGAATCGTCGTAATATCCTGCACCTTGAGGACATTGATGAGTTTGTAGAGTTGCTTGGTCAACTGCTCAATAATGGCATCATCGCCAGGCACCACCATCGTAATGCGGGAGATGCCAATCTGCTCCGCAGGACCTACCGCCAAGCTTTCAATATTAAAGCCACGCCGTGCAAATAAACCGGCAATGCGAGTGAGCACACCCGCTTCATCTTCCACCAAAACCGATAGGGTATGTTTCATACTGGGATTGAATCTTGCTGCCATGCTGGGATGCTAATTCTTTCTAGCTTAGCGAACAAGCCGACACTCTGCAAAGAGGCGATGGGCAATGCGAAAGAGTTCCTGTCCAGTGTGCAAATAGCGGTCGTCGTAACTGTGGCTAAATTGTTCTAGCTCATCGAGACCATCCACCAGTTGATTCAAACAGTAATAGAGGTGGGCTGCCACCTTGGCCACGGCAGCGGGGTTGGGTTGGGCTTGGAACGTGTAGCGGGCGCGGGTCAGGGCACGGCGACAGTCCTGTAAATAAGTCAGAAACTGATCCATGAGGTCATCATCGAAGGGATCGGCAGCAAGGGCATCAATTTGCCGGGGAAGCGATCGCAAGACTGCTTTAATAGTCCGGCTGACAGGGTTATAGGTTAGCGCCAGCCATTCCTCTAGCTCGCGATCGGCGGCTTGGGAACGTTGAATATTGGGTTTAGCGTTGGTTTGATGAATGCGGTGCTGGGCATCATAGGCTCGCCGGCACTGCTCATCCCCTAAAATTTCATAGGCAGCGTTAATAGCGGCCATTCGCTCATGGCTAGAGCGATCGCTGGGGTGGTAGTCGGGATGATACTGCTTGACTAAGCGCCGATAGGCCGCCTTAATCTCGGCTTGGGTTGCCGTTACTGCTACCTGTAGCGTGGTGTAGGGATTGGGCTGAGACATGGAAATTGCAAGAAACCCTTCCATAGTTTAGGGTAGAGTGCTGATTTGGCGGTGTCGAGAAAGAGTTGTCTATGGAACTGCAAAAACGTCTTGGGGGAGTCAATATTTATCTAGTGGGCATGATGGGGGCTGGAAAAACCACCGTTGGTCGGCTCTTAGCACAACGCCTAGGCTATGGTTTTCTGGATACGGATGCAGTGATTACCGAGTTTCGTCAACGCCCCATTCGCGAGATCTTTGCCCAAGAGGGGGAAGCTGCCTTTCGGGAGTTGGAACAACAGGTCTTGGCACAAGTCTCTTGTTATCATCATTTAGTAGTGGCCACAGGCGGCGGTATTGTTTTAAGCCCGATGAACTGGAGTTATCTGCGTCATGGGATTGTGGTCTGGCTCTCTGTCCCCCTTGCGGTTCTCTGTCAACGCCTACGCCATGATCAGGAACGTCCCCTTTTACAGAAGCAGCCCCTGGAGGAGCGCTTGGGCGAATTGCTGAAAACACGGCAGCACCTCTATGCCCAGGCGGATTTGGAGCTAAATATCACGGCCAAAGATACCCCTGAAACGGTGTGCGATCGCCTCTGGGAAGCCTTACCGGGTATTTTGAAACCCACTGAGCCATGTTAGAAGTTTTAGCGATTCTTTCAGCAGCAGCCGCCGGCGGGTTACGGTTAGCACTTCCCCTCCTTTTGATTGGACTTTTGCAGGGAGAACAACTCTGGTCACAGGTACCCTTACTGCGCCATTTTTCCCCCTATGGGGTGGTTGGTGTTTTAACCGCTTGGTCATTTCTTGAGATTGTTTTGGCGGGTAATATTTGGGGCTACCGCCTGATTATCCTTGTGCAACTGTGCTTTAGTCCCCTTGTGGGTGCCCTCCTTGGCATGACCGTAGCCACAGCAACAGAAACCCCCCAATGGCTCATTGCTACCCTCAGTGGTCTTTTTGCCTTTGTGTTGCAATTGGTGCAGGTGGGCTGGTTTTATCGCCTCGGAAAACTACCCCGCTGGGTGATTGTCGGCCAAGATATCCTGTGCGTACTGTTAATATTATTTGCCCTCAGGGCACCCCAGCAGGGCGGGTTGATTGCCTTACTGTTGTTGTGGCTAGCCGTTCGCAGTGCGAAGGATTGGCAGCAACGACATCAGCGCTCTCGTCAGCGGCAGCGAAGTTCCTAGTACTTGTGTTAAAGTCGCTCTAACGTGGTAGGAGGATGTGGATGTGAACCAGCAGGCATTCATCGCAACAGCAATGATTAGTGTCGCCCTCACCAGCGGTGCTGCCTTTGCCATGCCTTCCCCCCTGCAGCAACTGGTGCAAACCAATGCTTGTCCCGGCTGTGATCTGCAGAATGTCGATTTACGGGGCTATAACTTGGCGGGAGCAAATTTGCATGGTGCCAATCTTCAGGGCGCCAACCTCCAAGATACCAACCTCATGGTGGCCAATTTGGTAGGGGCAAATCTGAGTAATGCCAACCTCGCCGCCGCTTATTTAGAACGAACCAACTTAGAACAGGCCAATCTGAGTGGTGCGAACCTTAGCCATGCAATTTTGCGCCATAGCCGTGCCCCCCGTGCCAATTTCAGCAACAGCAATTTAACAGGAGCGGATGTGCGTTACGCCGATTTTCGCGGTGCCCTTCTCGACGGTGCCAGCCTTGAACAGGCAAATATGCAGTGGGCACGGCTAAGCAATGCCAGTGTCAGTCAGACCAACTTTAGCGATGTTTACCGTCCCCGCATGCCCTATCGCCTCAATCTCTACTAAACGCTAGGGGTAGCACTCATTAGTTCGTAGGGAACCTTTGTGCCCCCAAGACCACAGTAGCCATTTACATTGCGGTGGAGATACTGTTGGTGGTAAGGTTCGGCAAAGTAAAATTCAGGGGCTGGCAGAATTTCAGTGGTGATCGTGCCGTAACCTGCGGCTTTTAGGGCTGCTTGGTAGCGATCGCGACTAGCTTCTGCAAGGGCTTTTTGCTCAGGGGAGTAATAGTAAATACCGGAGCGATATTGCGTCCCCACATCATTGCCTTGGCGCATTCCTTGGGTGGGGTCATGATTTTCCCAAAAGACCTTGAGCAACTCCTCATAGGTTACTTGCTGGGGATCAAAGACCACGCGCACCACCTCATTGTGGCCGGTCATGCCAGTGCATACCTCTTGGTAAGTGGGATTGGGGGTATAGCCGCCTGCGTAGCCCACCGCAGTGACATAGACCCCTGGGACTTGCCAAAACTTGCGCTCAGCGCCCCAAAAGCAGCCCATGCCAAACATGGCTAATTCCATACCTTCGGGATAGGGAGGGGTCAAGGGACAACCCTTCACAAGATGAGCCGCTGGTACTGGCATTGGTTCTGCCCGGCCGGGCAACGCTGCACTGGGGCTAGGCATTGTCAGCTTTTTGAATCCGAAGAATCCCATAACTGATGTCCACTGAATGATTTACTACGTTTCTCTATTCTGACGAGCTTTTAGTGAGTCGTGCCAGGATTCACAGCCGTCTCAGGTTTAGTTTGCTGCCGGTGGTTGCCGCCGTTCCCATTCCTGTAAGGGACGCTGGAGGGCATTTTTAAGGTCAAGGGGAACCAAGGTCACCGTCATTTTTTCGCGCGGTGCCGCTGGCGGGTCAATTTCTGCGTAAAGCTTGAGGCCGTCAAAGGTGGTGTCGCCCAAGCGTAAACGGTGCCGCTGGCCATCTTGGAGCGTAATATCCACAGTGGCCATTGGCGGAGCGAGGCCATAATCCCCAGCACGTTCAGTCGGTACTTCAAAAGAGCGATCGCGCTGACCTGTGGCCAACAAATTTAATAAGAAAACAACGGCGCCCTCTTCTGCGGGGGTTTGCTTTTCCCGATCAATGACCCAGTTGCCTGTAGCCAACTTTTTCAGGTTCAGGCTGTAATCAGGGGCAGTAATTTTCAATGCTGCAACATCCGCCTCTTGAAAGTGAAAGAGGGGTTTTTGGGTTTGCTTATCACTGCTATTGGGACTGGGCAGTTGTTGCTCAAAAAGAAAGAGACCGCCGCCTAAAACAGCCGCTGTTGTTAAAAGAACTAGTGTTTTTGTGCGGATACCACTTGCCATTACCTATTAATTATAGGCTCATCCATAAGACAGACTCTCAAGCTCCTTGACGCAACTTATCCAGCACCGAGCGATCTTCCAATGTCGAGGTATCCCCAGCCACCTCTTGACCTGCAGCAAGGGAACGGAGGAGCCGCCGCATGATTTTGCCGGACCGTGTTTTGGGCAGCGCATCGGTAAAGCGAATTTCCGCTGGCCGCGCCAAGGCACCAATTTCATTGACGACGTGCTGCTTTAGCTCCTGTTGAAGGGCATCGCTGGGGGTAGCCGATCCTTCAAGAATAACAAAGGCAACGATTTCTTCCCCTTTGATTTCGTCGGGTTTACCGACCACGGCGGCCTCCGCAACCGCAGGGTGGGAGACCAATGCCGATTCAATTTCCATTGTGCCCAAGCGGTGACCAGACACATTGATTACATCGTCAACCCGTCCCATTACCCAAAAGTAGCCATCCTCATCCTTGCGGGCACCATCACCAGCAAAGTAAATGTACTGGCCATCGCGCGGCGGAATGTGTTCCCAATAGGTGCGGCGGAAGCGATCGGGATCTCCATACACTGTGCGCATCATCCCCGGCCAAGGGTAACGAATCACTAGATAGCCACCCTCATTGACGCCCACCGGGTTGCCCTCGAGATCGACAACATCCGCCAAAATCCCCGGAAAGGGCTTGGTGGCAGAGCCGGGTTTCATGGGAATTGCCCCTGGCAAGGAGGTGATCATGTGACCCCCCGTTTCCGTTTGCCACCACGTATCCACAATCGGGCAGCGCTCACCGCCAATAACGCGGTAGTACCACATCCATGCTTCAGGGTTAATGGGTTCGCCCACAGTTCCCAACAGGCGGAGTGAGGAAAGATCTCGCGACCGGGGCAAGTGTTCCCCCATTTTGATAAAGGCACGAATGGCCGTGGGAGCGGTGTAGAAAATTGTGACTCTGTACTTTTCAATAACATCCCAGAAGCAGCCGGGGTTGGAAGCGCGGGGTGCCCCTTCGTACATGAGGGTGGTTGCCCCGTTGGAGAGTGGCCCATAGACAATGTAGCTGTGACCCGTAATCCAGCCCACATCCGCCGTACACCAATAGACATCGGTATCTTGCAGGTCAAAGACCCACTGAGTGGTGATGTGGGTGTAGAGGTTATAGCCGGCGGTGGTGTGCACAACCCCCTTGGGTTTGCCAGTGGAACCGGAGGTATAGAGAATAAAGAGCATATCCTCACTGTCCATGGGTTCGGCAGGACAGTCGGCACTGACACCCTTTTGCAAATCGTGCCACCAGTGATCGCGACCGGGCACCATCGTAACCGGCTGTTGGGTGCGCTGCACCACCAAGACATGTTCAACACTGGGAACCGCCTGATGGGCAAGGGCTTTGTCCACTTGATCTTTAAGGGACACAATGGCATCTTTGCGCCAGCCGCCGTCAGCGGTGACAACAAGTTTGGCTTGGGCATCTAAAAGGCGATCGCGGAGAGCTTCGGCACTAAATCCGCCAAAGACAACAGAGTGGGGGGCGCCAATACGGGCACAGGCCAACATGGCAATGGCTGCTTCGGGAATCATCGGCATATAAATGCCCACGCGATCGCCCTTTTTCACCCCCAGTTGTTTGAGGACGTTGGCAAATTGGCACACTTCGCGGTGCAATTGGGCATAGGTGAGGGTGCGGCTGTCACCGGGTTCTCCCTCCCAGATCAAGGCTGCTTTATTTTTGCGCCAGGTCTTGAGGTGGCGATCCAAGCAGTTGTAGGTAATGTTAATTTTGCCGTTGACAAACCATCGGGCATGGGGCGGTTGCCAATCTAAAACTTGATCCCAAGGTTGAAACCACTCTAATTCCTGCTCAGCCAATTCGCCCCAAAAGGCGGCAGGATCAGCTTTGGCCTTTTCATAGAGGATATTGTAGGCCTCAAGGGAATTGATCCGCGCCTTGGCCACAAAATCGGTGGGGGGATAAAAAAGGCGGCGTTCCTGCAGAATGGACTCAATTGTGGGCTGACTCATCCGTTTTATCCGTGGCAGCAAGATCTATGATAGGGGCGATCGCTCCCCAGCTAAAGGGTCTTACCGTTGAACCCAATCTAGACCAATCCCCCGCGCCATCATTGCTGCCAATAGGGGAATGGCGCTAAGAAAAGCTAGTTCAGCCCGAATCACCCACGTTAAGCGCTGTACCGCTGGCAATTCTAGGGTTGGCGCTTTCTCTTCTCGCAACGGTTTAATCCACAGCAAAAAGGAGATTGTCGGGTACAGCGACAACAGCCCCACCAAAATAAATAAGCCCACCTTGAGGTGAAAGACAGGGTTGGCCAAATAATACTCGCTGCCTTTGCCAAAATAGAGAACCCGCAAAATGCCTGTGACAAGAACGGTCACCGCGGCAATGCCATAGAGGGCATCGGTGATCACCAATTGCCAAGCCTGCTTGAGGTCTAAATCTTTGCGCAGGGTGAGGTGCTCCACAACAAGGGCAGCAAAAGCCACCATAAAACTGAGATAGTGCAGATAGGCGATCGCGGCACTGCTCCAAAGGGCGTTCATCCGAAATTTTCCTTGGCGAGTGAGAGACTTTGCAAAAAGAGCTGTATTCATCCTAGGGGGCAGCACCGGGATGTGCAAGTGCCAAGCCCCAGAGGTTTTGAGGCGTTAGCCACGGCGTAGATCTTTGGCCATGGAGCGAAAGAGGTCTAAGCTGGGATCTTTGCGGCGGCGTTCCTCTTCTTCTACGGGGGGCGTTACCACCTCACTGACGCTGGGTTCGGCTTTACCTTTGTTTTCTTCTTCGGGATTGATTTTTTCAATGGAGGAGACTAACTCCACGACTTCTACTTCTTCTTTGGCACCACCAGTGGCAGGGAACGTTTTTTTCACAACCTTGGGGGTACGCATGTACTCAATGTTGCCGTAGGTCTTGGCTTCATCGGGATCGAGAAAAAAGTCTTTACTCCGTTGGGCATCAGCTTGCTTGCGCCGACGGAAAAGGCCATCAAAAAGTCCCATAGCGGAATTGTTACCTTTTGTGAAGAAACCGCTGATTAGTTTATAACATAACGTCAAAGGAAAACTATGGAAAATTACAGCAGTTGCTAGCGATCGCCTACTCTGGCGAAATGGTCAATTTTAGCTGTTCAGATATAAACTGTTTTTATTCTACCCTTCCCCATTACGGGATGGGCAAACAACGGTGCAGCCCTTTCTTAAAGGGCAATTTTTGTCTGCCAACCTCGCCAAGACCTAAATCCTCATGGTAGGTTAACGGTTGAAATGCCACAGGATGCAGGACTATGCAAGCCAAAACCAAAGGGGAATCGCTCGTCCGCTTACTGGATGTCGGTAAGGCCTACCGTCAACCTAACGGTCAGGTCATTAGCATTATGGAAAAGATTAACCTTGAATTGCGCACAGGGGAAATTGTTGCCCTCCTAGGGCCATCGGGATCCGGTAAATCAACTCTGATGCGTATTATTACGGGTTTGGTTGCACCTACATCTGGGCAAGTATTGTACCGCGAGCAGCCGATGCAGGGCTTGAATCCAGGGGCAGCGATTGTCTTCCAAAGTTCAGCCCTCTATCCATGGCTCACTGTCTTGGAAAATGTGGAGCTGGGGCTAAAAGCACTGGGGGAAGGCCCGCGATCGCGGCGGCGCAAGGCACTGCGAATGATTGACATTATCGGCTTAGATGGTTTTGAAAACGCCTACCCCAAGGAACTGTCGGGGGGGATGCGGCAGCGGGTAGGATTTGCCCGTGCTCTAGCAGTCGAACCAGAACTCCTGTGTATGGATGAGCCATTTTCAGCCTTGGATGTGCTGACGGCGGAGAACCTGCGCTTTGAACTTCTCGACCTGTGGTTAGAGCACAAAATTCCCACCCAGAGTATCTTGATTGTCACCCACCACATTGAAGAGGCGGTCATTCTCGCCGATCGTATTATTGTTTTGGGAAGCAATCCCGGCCGGGTGCGGGCAGATTTTCCGGTAACACTGCCCCACTATCGCGATCGCAAGAATCCGGAATTTCAAGCCACCGTAGATCGCATCTATAAAATTCTCACCAACCCCCATGTAGATGAACTAGAGCAACTGGAACCCAAGCCAACCACCCTGCCCACCAGTCAAGAACCCCGTTATCCACTGCTGCCCCATGTGCGCATTGGCTCGATTGCCGGTCTATTGGAACTTCTTGAACATCGCAAAGAAGACCTCTATCGCATTGCTCAGGAGCTGCAGCTGGAACTAGATGACATTTTGCCCATTGTCGAAGCTGCCCAGATGATGGAACTAGTGGAACTCAAGGAGGGCGACATCAGTGTCACCCCCATTGGCAATGCCTTCATTCAGGGGGACATTGACCAACGCAAGCTGATTATTCGCCAGCAACTTCTTAAGCATATCCGCCTTGTACAGCAAATCCACACCTTCTTGATGGCCAAACAAAACCATCGCATCCCTGAGAGTTTGGTGCTCGATATTCTAGAGCGGCACTTTACGCCCCAAGAAGCCGATCGCCAGCTTAATACCGCCATTGACTGGGGACGCTACGCCGAACTCTTTAGCTATGATGAACCCGCTAGGGAAATTTTCCTTGAAACTAGTGAAACTGAAGAGCCGTTGCCCCTTGAAACAACTGCCATTTGAGAAGAATTGCCTACTGAGCTTGCCCTTGGCTAAATTCTTCTAGTGCCTCTACCACGTGGGTAGCATACATCAAAGCAGGACCGCCATCCATCGCCACGGTCACCATCAGAGTCTCCATAATTTCCTCAGGGGTTGCGCCCGCGTGCAAAGCAGCACGGGTATGGAAGGCAATGCAGCCGTCGCAGTGCTTGACGACGCCAATGGCCAAGGCAATTAACTCTTTGGTTTTACTATCGAGGGCACCGGGGTTTGAAGAGGCGCGACTCAGGTTATAAAAAGCTTTCATGGCATCTGGCATTGCCGTTGTTAGTTTTGCGGTGTAGGACTTAATGTGGTTGATTTGCTCGGTGTACATCGCTGTCCTCCAAAATTGCTGTTGCTTCTATCATCGTCGCTAAGGGAGGTTATGCCGCTGAAACTTCAACGTTTTTTTCTTCTTCATGTCCCTTTGACGACAAGAACAGGTTAGGGAATGATTGAGAAGTTAAGCAATATTCAGTGTGTAGGTATGCAATTTGGATGGGTTAGTACGGCTGGTCTTTTCAGTGGATTACTCCTGATGCTGGGAGGTCAAGGGGCAACAGGATTGACAGCATCCCTAGAGACACCGCCAGCGGTGATTCCCTCTCCAACCAACCCTCTGTACACAGCCGTGAATGAATTTGGCCAGCCCCAGTTTCAAGTGGATGGGCGCAGCCTATTTCGCGATCGCCCCCTGCCTTCGCGACCTATTAGCACAGCACCTATGAAACTACTCCAAGTATTGCGCAACACCCGCCACTATTTTCAAGAGTTTGGTGATACAGATGTCGTTGCCCAGCGGGAGGGGATTCTTGCCATTAAAGGCGTCACTCTAGCCCAAGTCCTCGACACGCTGGACTTTATGATTGCAACACTGACAGAGGACATTAGCAGTAAGCGCCCGATCCGTTTACAAGATGCAGCATTTATTAATCAGCACTTTCGCGTGATCCAGTGGCTGCCCCACAACCCCCGCAACCCAAATCAAACGGAGGAATTGCGCCTGACCAACTATGCGGTGTTTACCCATCGCGGCTCGCGCACCCGCACAGACACCTACAATACAGCTCTTTATGCCTTGCCGCCTCGCCTTCCCGATCAACCAGAGAACCTATTTTATCGGCAATTCACAAAGCAACAAGTACTCGCGGGAATTTTTGAACCCGGCGGTTCTCTCTATGGACAGGTGCAGCCCTTGGCCTACTTGACGCGCGCCGCATTTGAAGATGCCCTGATGCAAGGAACGATTCTCGTCCAATTTAGCGATGGTGGCCAAGCCTTTTTTAATGTGGATCGCAACAATGGCATTCCTTTTGTGAAGGGAGTTTCTCCCTACGAGCAGCGACGCTACTGGTATTTTCGTGAGGTGGCGGCCATCAAGGGCTACGGCAGTACGATTGAAAACAAAATCAATATCGAACCGGAGGTGACCTTTGCCGGAGATGTCTGGAATATCGGCCTAGGGCGAGTCGTAGTGATTGAAGATACACGGGGTACCCCCCCAAAACTGCACCTTGGCGTTATTGCCGATACGGGGGGAGCCTTTGTACCCAATCTCTATCAGTTGGACTTTTTGGCGGGGATTTTTCCTGACCGTGCCAGCTATCAAGCGGCTGCCCGTCGCTTACCGAACTATGTCCATGCCTATATTTTGATTAAAAAATAGCCCTAGCGCTGTCCTAGAAATTTGTGGGTTTGGGGCACAACGCGCACATTGCTCAACCGTGCCTTTAACTGCGCTTGCCACGCGAGGACTTGGGCTGGAGTGGGTGGAGGGGTACAGCGGCCGGTACCTACGGGTGTTACAGGTTGCAGAAAGACCGGGATATGGAGGTTCACGCCGGCCACAAGAGCACTGAGCCGATCGAGATCGGCAGGGTCGGTGGTTTGGGAAATAATCACTTTGCAAAAGACCTCAACACTGGCGCGATCGCACAGGCGCAAAAAGGCTTCATGGGCTGACCAATGGCACTCACCACTAACGCTGGGGAGCTTGATGTCCATGCCGACACTGTCAAGATAGGGAAGAACCAGTTCCAGTGCCGCTGGATGATGTCCCCCGGTTTCCAGGTAGAGGGGCAGTGAGCTATGAGCTTTTAGCAGGGGTAAAAATTGTGCCAATGTTGCTGCATGGAGGAGCGGTTCACCGCCGGTGAGGCTAATACTGTCATGGATGGGCGGAGTGTTGAGGTGTTGTACAGCTTCGAGAATGTGAGCAGCAGTAACGGGATTGGGAATCCGTTGAAAGTGGCGATCGCCAGTGGATTCTTCAATCAGGGCATGGGGGGGAACAAACCATGTGTGGGCACTGTCACAGTAGGTGCAGCGGAGATCACAGCCCGCCAAGCGAATAAAAATTTGCCGACACCCCACATTGGCGCCTTCCCCTTGAATGGCTGAAAATATCTCTACCAAAGGAAGCGTAATCTGTGCAAGGGAGGAATTAGTGTTAGTCTGCTGCTCTTTTACAGAAATCACAGGGAATGTGCAAGCCTGATCACCGTTGAACTTTCTTTCCAATAGTACCTTAAAGATAGTTAGCGTTTCAGTAGGTAAATGCTATGTCTGCCCATCGTTTCGGCCTTTTGTGGCTACTTGTCGGTACCTTGGCAATGGGAACGAGTGCCCTGCCAGTCATCTTGCCAGTGTTACCTGCTGTTGCCCAAAATCCCGCTCATCAAGCCAGTGAGTTCGATCGCTACATGCAGCGGGGCTACCAACTAACTGCTCAGCGGGACTATCAATCCGCTTTAGTGAATTTCCGCCGTGCCCTCAGCCTGCGTCCCAGCGATCGCTATGCCCTCACGGCTATCGGTAATGTGGAAGCCTATATTGCTCGCGATCGCTACGCTGCCCAGGGGAGTCACCGTCTCATCTTTGTGCCCCCAAATCGTGGCATGCCGGGGCAACGGATTGCAGGCGCCACCCGCTTTGGTGAGTGTACCCAAGGCTCCCTGGCAAAAATTGTCGCCCTTGTTCCCGATAACAACTTGAGCATGACGGCTGCGGCCAATCCCAGTCTCTTTTTCTTTGTCCCCCAAACCACAGCAAAATCGGCAGAACTGCTGCTGCTTTCGGAAGCGGGAGAACTGTTGTTGAGGCAACAGGTGCCCCTCCATGGTAAAGCAGGGATTTTACCCGTGACGGTGGATGCCGCTAAGGTGAAGCTGCAACCAGGGCAAAAATACCAGTGGTTCTTTTCCCTCATCTGTAAGCCCAATGAACCGGATGCCAATCCCTTTGTCAGCGGCTGGATTGAGCGGGCTAAGCTAGATAGCAACCTTGCCCAAGTGATCACCGCTATGCCACCGCGCGATCGCTTGCCCCTTTTGGCCATTAGTCAACTCTGGAATGATACCTTAGCAACCCTTGTGGCGCTGCAGCAAAACAATCCCAATGATGCCGCAATCAAACAGCAGTGGCAGGACGTGCTCAAGAGTGCGGGGATTGATCCGCAAATTGTCAATATGCCCCTGTTGCGCTAGAGTCTCCTGTGCCGATATTGAGGGCGGTTGGCTGACCCCAAATCCCACATCAAGTTGCACTAGGATAGAAGGTAGGCTGCATTCACAGGAACGTGTGCCATGCTCAAGATAGCCCGATTGCCATTTCCCCTTTGGCTAACCAGTATTGTGCTCCTTGGAGCGATCGCCCCCCTGCCTGCCTTGGCACAACGGGCGGCGGGTGACATTGTAATTATTGGCAACTCTCCCGATGACTGGGGTCGTAATCAACGCTACTGGAATCATTTGCTCAACCTGTCGGGGGCAACCGCAGCCGCTTCTACGCCGACAACGTCGGGGACTCCCCAGGAAGTTGACCCCAAAGTTCTAGAACAACAGCTTCTACGCAATATCCGCTTGGGTCAGCCGCAGCTTCAGCCTGTACTCAAGTTACCGGGGTCTTCAGTGGTGACAGGCACCGTGACGAACAATAACCGCCAACCAGTAACAATTCAGGCCATTAACTATGAAGTCGTGGATGCCAATGGCCAAATTCTGCAAACGGGTGCGGCGACTCCAGAACCGGCAACCGTTGCTCCCGGTCAGACAGTGACATATCAAGAAGTACTCCCTACTGTGCCAGCGGATATTGGAGCACGGGTGCGGTTGAGTCAGCCGGCGGTAGTGCTGCAGGGGGGTGTCTAGACTTCGCCTCGGCATCACTGGGGGGATTGCCTGCGGTAAATCTGTGGTGGCTGCCTACTTGCAGCAACGCTATGGGTTGCCCATTGTGGATGCCGATTTATTAGCGCGGCAGGCAGTTGCCATCGGGACGCCCATTTATCAAGCCATTGTCAAGCGCTATGGGGGCGAAATTTGCCGTAGGGATGGCGCTATTGATCGCCCGCGTTTAGGGGAAATTATCTTTGCCCAGCCCCAAGAGCGCCAATGGCTAGAGGCGCAAATTCACCCTTGGGTAATTGCCGCGATGGAGCGAGTAATTGATACTTGCCATCAACCCCTTATTGTCTTGGTGATTCCCCTTCTGTTTGAGGCTCACCTTGAAGGACTTGTGGATCGCATTTGGGTGGTGGCCACCACACCTGAGCAACAGTTGGCTCGCCTGCAGCAGCGCGATCGCCTCTCTAGACATGCAGCCGCCCAACGCATAGTCAGTCAACTGCCCCTAGAGGAGAAAATTCGGCGGGCAGACACGGTTCTTTGGAATACAGGGAGCCTTGAGGAACTCTACCGTCAGGTGGATCAAGCTTTTTCTCTACTGAACCGAAATGGCGAGGGAAGTTAGCCCCATTGTTACCTGTTGCAGGAAACTTTCTGGATGAATGGGCAGGGGAATGTAGCGATCCACCCCCTGATAGTTCCCCTCTGATCCCAAAATAAAAATCTTGAGTTGCTCTGGGGGGCAGCGTTGCCGCAACTGATCCACCAGCTCTTGCACATCACCATAGCTAAAGGGTTCTGCAAAGAGGACAGCAATGGGCGTGAGTGCCAGCAGCCGCTCCACTTCACCATCTACCAGCCAAATCACTTGATAGCCCGCTGTGGTCAAAATAGAACAAATCAGTGTGGCGGTGGGTTCATCCTCACTCACAAGAACAATCCGTCCTGCAGGCTCGACCAGCACATCTGTTGTTGCAAGGGGCGGGACATCCAGCTTGACTTTGGGGGGTTCTGTAGGGATCGCGGGAAGACCAACGGTAAAGGTGCTGCCTTTGCCTTCAGTGGAGTCTACCTCAATCCAGCCATGGTGCAGATCAACCCACTGCTTGGTTAGGGCTAGGCCTAAACCTGCTCCAGGATAGGCGCGGCCAAAGGAGCTATCTAACTGCTGAAATTTTTGAAAGAGCAAGGGTTGTAAGTGAGCAGGGATACCAATGCCATTGTCCTGCACTTGAAAAATGAGTTCGTCCTCTTTCCACCATGCCCGTAGAATGACTTCCCCCATTGCAGGGGTGAACTTAATGGCATTGCTAAGCAGGTTAATGAGGATTTGCTGAATGCGGCGGTAGTCTCCCCAAAAGCGATCGCGACTGGGGGGAATCATGAGTTGGTGGTGCAGGTTAACCTGATGGCGATGGGCTTGGGGTTTGACGACTTCAATGCAGTCTGTACACAGTTGCCGAATCGAAAAGGTGCTGCGATGCAGGTGCGATCGCCCCAGTTCCGCCTGAGAGAGATCGAGAATACTATTGATCAATTCCAATAGATGCGTGCCACTCTCATGGATAATTTCTAGGTATTCCCGCTGTTTTGCCGTCAGCGGGCCAAGGGGCCAGCGTAATAGGGTGGCGGAAACCCCAATAACACAGGTCAGGGGAGTGCGCAGTTCGTGACTCATGGTGGCCAAAAAGTCATTTTTGATGCGGTGGGCGGCTTCCATGGCACTAAGAGCTTCCCGCAGCGCCTGGGTGCGCTCGTTGACACGCTGTTCTAGGGTGGCTTTCTGCTGTTGCAGTTCGCTGTAGAGCTGTGCTTGATAGATGGCAATGCTCAGATGTTGACTGAGATGGTTGAGAAACTCAATTTCTTGGGGTTGCCACTGCCGCGGGCGATCGCACTGATGGGCAATGAGTACCCCCCAGAGTTTGTCTTGAACAATAATTGGCACAATTAACCACGCTCGGATTTGCCACCGGGCAGCGAAGTCCCGGAGACAGGGCACTTCCTTGTAAAACTGCTCAATGTTGCTAACAACAATGGTTTCGCCGCGGCTCAGGCGCTGATAGCTACTCGCGGGTAAAGCTGACCACTGCCAACATTGATCCCAAAGTCCAAGGACGGAGGGAATATCTTGATGGCGGCAGGACTCATAGGTAATTTTCCCGTGGAGTTCTCCTTCAGTGGAGCTGAATTGCCCCACCAGTAGGCGATCCACATCCAAAAACTCGCGAATGCGATCGACTGCTGTTTTCAGCAGTTCTGGCAGTTCAAGACTCTGGCGAATTTGGGTTGTTACTTGGTGTAGCAATCGTTCTTGGGCTTGACGCTCATTGAGGGCTGCTGTGACCAAAGGTTGACAGCTTTGACACTGAGTTGCTGTTTCTTCACTGAGAACAGCCATAAGGGCAATCGCCAGATCGGTGGGCAACATCTGTGCTTGACCGTTCAAGGCAGTGAGTTGCTGCAACACAGTGCGGATCAGGGGGCGGTGCTTCACGGGAACTTGGCTACGGATTTTGCGCAAGAAGCCGGCGATCGCCGCAGGGTCGGTGAGAATTTGTACCCGATAGGCACTCGTCTGCGGCACGGGTTCTGCCTGCAACAGCAGCGCAAACGTCTCTGCCACGACGACTAGAAAAGGGGCATCGGCAGAGGCGATGAGTTCTTCACGGGTAAGGACAGTCGCTCCGCGATGGCTAGCTTCTGCGAGCAGGACTGTGGCGATTCGCTCGTAGAAAAATGCTGGTAAAATTCGATCAAAGACGGGCGGGCGCATAGTTTTTTAAGTTCAATCCTTGATCGGTTCATCGCAAAAAGTGGCATCGCCCTGCGGGTCGCGATCGCCAGAAACTTTTTCCCTTCATTTCCGTTGTAGCGGCTCAAGGGAGACAAGGGGAAAAGCCTACCAGTTTCTTTAATGATTCTTGTCAAGGTATGCATCGAATTCTGACATTGAATGACCCGACTGTTGCCACAGATAACAGCGATGTTGCATTTCTACAGCAAAGCAGTGCTCCCATTGTTATTTTAACGGCAGCGGATACGGATATTGCCCTGCTAGCGCACGCCTACCGCCAATTGCCTAAGGACTTTCCCCCGCTGCGCCTTGCCAACTTATTGTATCTACAAGCAGCAGCAGTCATTGATGACTATGGCGATCGCGTCCTAGCCCAGGCCGAGGTTGTTGTGATTCGCCTTTTGGGGGGACGGGGCTATTGGAGCTATGGCCTAGAGGTGGCGCAGCAAGTGGTCGGCGATCGCGGAGGGCAGTTGATCCTCCTGCCAGGGGACGATCGCCCCGATTTGGAACTAATGAGTTTATCGAGTTGGCCGCTGGCACGGGTAGATTACCTGTGGCAGTACTTTTGTGAAGGGGGACAGGAGAATTTTCAGCGAGCGCTCGAATTAATTGGTCACTATGGCTGCGGTTGGGGGCAGCCCCCCCTGCCCCCCCAAAGGATTCCACGCTGGGGTCATTATCCAATTCAAGGGGAAATAGGCAGGGATTGGCCTCAGGTGGGCATTCTCTTTTACCGCGCCCACTACTTGGCAGGCAATACTTCGGTGATTGATGCCCTTGCTCAAGCCTTAATTCAGCGGCAACTAGCACCTGTACCTGTGTTTGTCTCCTCACTGCAAGACCCGGAAGTACAACGGAACCTACTGGCAGTATGGCAGGGCAAGGTGGAATTGATTCTCAATACCACGGGGTTTGCGATCGCCAAACCCAATGAGATTCATCTTTGGCAGCAGCTAGATGTCCCTGTGTTCCAAGTGATTCTCAGCAGCAGTACCTACGAGACTTGGCAACAACATCCCCAGGGTCTAATGCCACAGGATCTCGCAATGCACGTGGTTTTGCCGGAGGTGGATGGCCGCATCATTACCCGCGCAGTCTCCTTTAAAACCGTGTCGCAAATCCAACCCGAGGTGGAAACGACCATAACCACCTATGCTCCAGCCCGCGATCGCCTGCAATGGGTCAGTGAGCTGGCGGCCAACTGGCTCAAACTCCGCCGTAAAGCGCCCGCTGAACGCCGCCTTGCCCTGATTTTGGCCAACTACCCCTGTCGCGATGGTCGTCTTGCCAATGGCGTGGGTCTCGACACCCCCAACAGTACCGTAGAGCTGCTCAAGGCACTTCAGAGAGCCGGCTATGATCTTGGCGCTAATCCCCTCCCCAGAGATGGCGATGCCCTCATTCAACATCTCAGCCGCTCCTACACCAACGACCCCGAAGGCAATCAGTGGCGGCTGCCGCGCTACACTCTCCCCCTTGAAACCTACCAGCGCTATTTTCAGGCACTGCCAAAGGCTGCCCAGGCGGCCATCGGCCAACGCTGGCCCTCTCCCACTGCCGATTTACCCATTGCCGGCAACTGTTGGGGCAACATCTTTGTTGGTGTTCAGCCCAGCCGAGGCTACGATCGCGACCCCAGCTTGAATTACCATGCCCCCGACTTGGAACCCACCCCGGAATATCTGGCCTTTTACTTTTGGCTGCGCCATGTGTTTGGGGCGGATGCCATTGTCCATGTGGGCAAACACGGCAATCTGGAATGGCTCCCCGGCAAAAGTATTGCCCTCAGTGACACCTGCTTTCCAGAAATTGTCCTAGGTCCTGTGCCCCACTTTTATCCCTTTATTGTCAATGACCCCGGCGAGGGTGCCCAAGCTAAACGGCGTGCCCAAGCGGTCATTTTGGATCACCTGACGCCGCCTCTAACCCGCGCCGAGTTATATGGTGGCCTAGAAACCCTTAGCCACTACATTGAGGAGTACTACGCGGCCGAGCAGTTCGATCGCCCCCGCTTAACCCTCCTGCGGCAGCAGATTGAAACCCTGGTCAAAGAACTGGATTTAGACCAAGAAATTGCTGCCCCCAATCCAGAGGAAACATGGACTGCATGGCTAGCACGCACCGATGGCTATCTCTGCGATTTGCGGGATGCCCAAATCCGCGATGGCCTGCATATCCTTGGCCAATGTCCGCAAGGGCAACAGTTACGGGATTTGATCATTGCCATTGCCCGCAGTCCCAGCTCAGAGCATATCGGTCTTACTCGCGCGCTGGCCCAAGACCAAGGGGTAGATTTAGACCCCCTCACCGCCGATCCAACTGCTCCCAGTCCTGTCCCCGGCTATCGTTCTGTGGGCGAGTGGCAAAATGCCCTAGAGGTGGCGGCGGCAAACCTAGTGGAGGCTCTGCTCAACGGCACCCCAAACCTCCCCTGTGGTGGGGCAACTCAGCAGGTGTTGGATTGGATTCGCACCGTACTCTACCCTGCTCTACAACAGACTCCCCAAGAAATTCAGCACTTGCTCCATGGCCTCAGTGGTGGCTATGTCCCCAGTGGGGCTGCCGGTGCTCCGACTCGGGGTCGTCCCGATGTCCTGCCCACCGGAAGGAATTTCTATGCAGTGGATCTGCGGGCGGTACCCACAGAGGCTGCCTGGGCGTTGGCAGAGCGAGCGGCAGCGGCACTCATTGAACGCTACTGTCAAGAGCACGGAGAATTTCCGCGGACCCTTGGCCTCTCGGTATGGGGCACAGCCACCATGCGCACAGGGGGCGACGATATTGCCCAAGCCCTTGCCTTGTTGGGGGTACGTCCGGTGTGGGAAGGCGCCTCGCGGCGGGTCGTGGATTTGGAGGTGATTCCCCTATCGCTGTTGGGGCGGCCGCGGGTAGATGTAATGCTGCGGATTTCTGGCTTTTTCCGCGATGCCTTTCCCAATTTAATTGCCCTCTTCGATGAGGCAGTGCAGCGGGTGAGTCAATTGGAGGAACCTGCGGATCAAAATCCCTTGGCTGCTCAAGTGGCTCAAGAAACTGCCCACTGGCAACAGCAGGGTCTTTCTCCGCAGCAAGCCCAACAACGGGCGCGCTTTCGCATCTTTGGCTCCAAACCCGGTGCCTATGGCGCTGGACTCCAAGGCCTCATTGAAGCACAAAACTGGCAGGGCGATGAGGATTTAGCCCGTGCCTACATTTACTGGAGTAGCTATGCCTACACTGGGCAAGGACAGAGCCACAATGCGGCTGAAGCCCTCGAGCAACGTCTCAGACAGCTACAAGTGGTGCTGCAAAACCAAGATAACCGCGAGCATGATCTGCTGGACTCCGATGACTATTACCAGTTTCAGGGGGGCTTGACTGTTGCTGTGCGATCGCGATCAGGGCAGCAGCCTACGGTTTACTTTGGCGATCACTCGCGGCCAGAACAACCCAAAATTCGCACCCTCCAGGAAGAACTGTTGCGGGTCTATCGCTCCCGCGTGGTCAATCCCAAATGGCTAACAGGTATCCAACGTCATGGCTACAAGGGCGCCTTTGAAATGGCAGCCACGGTGGATTATCTCTTTGGCTATGCCGCCACCGCTCGCTGTGTACCCGACTATGTGTTTGCTGGTGTTGCTCAGACCTACTTACTCGATGGGGAAGTGCAAGCCTTTGTGGCGCAGCATAATCCCTGGGCACTGCGGGATATGGCCGAGCGACTCCTAGAAGCAGCTCAACGTCAACTGTGGCAGAGACCCGATCCGCAAATTTTAGACCGCCTGCGATCGCTAGCTCTAGAGGCCGAGGGTCTAATTGAACAACTTTAGGCGGCCTTCCCCATTCTCACCTCAGCCGCTGGCGGGAGCGTTATATCCTAATAGAGTAAAATCCAGCGCAGTACCCGCGCTACCGCTGCCACCAAGCAGACAATGACCAACTGTCCCGGTAAAGCAACAAGTGAATATTGCTCCAGCAGTTCTGGCAAAGGTTGATTCAATTGTCCCGCCAGAGCCAGACCACCGAGGTAAAGGGCACCGCAAAGATGAATGAGAACTAGTCCTGCTCCGCTACTAAAGGCAAGCCATTCTAGGGTTACCCGCTTTTGCGGGCGAAAGGCGAGCCAACCACAAACCCAAGCCGCCGGCACAAAACCCAACAGATAACCGAATGTCGGTTCACGCCAATAGTCCAGACCACCCCCTTGGGAAAACACTTGAAACCCACTTAGTCCCAGAATTAAATAGGCCACCTGTGAGAGGGCTGCGGCTTGCCGCCCCCCCATACAGCCAACGAAAAGAACTGCCGCCACTTGATACGATACGGGTAACGAGTACACAGGAATTGCCGTCCATGAGGTAGGCAACACAACTTGTCCTTCCTCATTCAGGAGGTTGGGGATAGCGATCGCTGCTTCCATGAACGTTCCGGCGACGGTTAGCAGGAGGCCTAAAATCGCCCACAACAATTCATCAAGGGGTGACACGTCGTTTCTCAAGAGCGCTGCAACTCATTAGGCGGGACTGACGGAGCCGGACTTGTATAACGAAACGTGAGATCCGTATCCCCCATCATGATAATGTCCCCATGGTGTAATACCCGCTCATCCGCTAGGGGGGTACCGTTAATCAGTGTGCCATTGCGACTGTTGTGGTCACGAATGAGGTACACTAGGGCACTGCCCCGAGGTCGTAGCTCAATAGTGGCCTGATGTCGTGAAACGTAAGGATCATGGATGATAATGTCACAGTCACTGGCTCGCCCAATTTTCCAAAAAGCCTTGCCTGCGAGGTGATACTTGCCGACTATTTTCCCTTGGGAACACACAATCAGCCATGCTTGTTTGTCAACATCGGGAAAGTGCGCCATAAAAGTCTGCCACGGATGCTTTTACCATATGTACTTCACTCTAGCTTTTAGGGCTGGATGATACTTTGAAAGCCTACGGAATCTGAGATTGAATGTTTTTAATATTTTAATAGTTTAATAGGCAATTTACAGATATCAACCTCAGTGC